>NZ_LKKV01000091.1:0-49475 GCF_001902585.1 Streptobacillus notomytis
TATAGCTGATGCAATAAGATAAAATTTTGAGGAGTAATGTATGAGAAAAAATAAATTATTAATTATACTATTAAGTTTATCTATTTTTAGTATTATTTCATATGTATATGTAAATTACAAGATTAATAATCCTATTCTTTCAAGTGAAAATAGTATGAATGGTGAAACAAAATATCTAGATATTTACATGTATGATAAAAAAACTAAAGAATACAAACATTTAGAGGTTGAAGCTGATTTTAATGTTGTTGATGAAGGTGATTATGTTAATGCAATAATTAAGAATTCTAGTTTCTATAAATTAAATGATAACTATAAATTTCTAGCTGCATATTCACTTAAATATGAAGGGAAAAGTATATTAATAATAAAAATAAACAATTATTTTAGTAAATTAAATAGCGAATCTATACAAACTTTTATTAATTCAGTCAAATATACTCTTAAGGAAAATTTTAAAAATTACCATGAAATAAATGTGGAAATAGATGCAAATTAAGGAGAGTTTATGTATAACTTAGATGAAATTCATGAAGAATTGAAAAGATTAGTAACTGAAAAAAGATACAATCACATTGTAAGAGTTAGAAATAAAGCTGTAGAACTTGCAAAAAGATATAATGCACCAACTGATATTGTAGAGGTTGGTGCTTTATTGCATGATATAGCTAAATATTTTGATGATGAAAAAGCCTACTCTATTATTGAAGATGAATATAAAAATATTTTTGAAAATGGATTTAAAATTAATCAAATATTACATGGTTTTGCTGCTGCTTCTTATGCTCAAAAAAGATTCAATATTACGGATAAATTAATACTTGATTCTTTAAGATATCATACTATAGGTCGTGAAGATATGACTTTAGTTGATAAAATAGTATATATTGCTGATGCAATTGAAGATGGTAGAAATTATCCTAACGTTGACCTTATTAGAAAAGAGGCACTTAAAGATTTAGATTCTGCTATACTTATGGAGATTAATTTCAAATTACATTATTTAATTAATAAAAACATGATTATACATCCAAATACTATTTTATTAAGAAATAAATTAATAAAAAAAGGTGAATAAATGAATAAAATTTTTGAAAGTAAGTTTATATGTAAAAACAAAAGAATTGCTTTTGCGTATACTGAAAATAATGAAAAAGTTTTAATTAGAGATTTAAATTTTAACAATGCTTTTGATGGTGATACTGTAATGGTTGAGATAATAGATGATGAAAAACTTATAGGTAAGGTTAATGAAATAATAAAAAGACAAGATAAACCATATTTTGGTCACGTTATATTATGTAAAAGAAATAAATATATAATTAGATTAAATAGAAGTGATTTAATCGTAACAGCTTCTACTAATAGTATAAAAATTAAAAATGGCGATATATTAAGCTTTAATATTAATTATAATACATTAAATAAAGACGATATTAAAGTTAACATTATTAATAATTTTGGAAATATTAATAATTCAAATGATATATTAAATTCTCTACTCTACTCTTCTAATATTCCTAGAGGTTTTTCTTCTGATATAAAAAAAGAGGCTATAGAAATTAAAAGACCTAATATAGATGAAGAACTAAAATATAGAATAGATTTACGTACTCAAAATACTATTACGATAGATGATATAACTGCAAAAGATTTAGATGATGCTATTTATCTTGAAAAAGAAGGTAATTACTACACTCTATATGTAAGTATAGCTGATGTTTCATACTTTGTTAAGGAATATTCAAAAATCGATTTAGAGGCAGCAAAAAGAGGTAATAGCATATATTTAGCAGAACAGGTTATACCTATGTTACCAAAAAAATTGTCAAATAATTTATGTTCATTAAATCCTGATGAAGATAAATTGACTTTTACAGTGAAAATTAAATATGATTTAAATGGTAAACTAATTGAAAGCGACTTCTTTAAATCTGTTATTAAATCTCATCATAGGCTAAATTATAATGAAGTAAATGAAATGTTTGAGAATAATAATAAGACTTTTCCTATGTTATGGGATATGTTAGAACTTTCTAAAATATTAAGAAAACAAAAAAATCAAAAAGGAATGATTAACTTCAATATTCCTGAAATAAAATTAATACTTAATGAAAATGGCGAAATAGAAGAAATTTCTAAAAGAATATCAGGTCTATCTCAAGAATTAATAGAAGATTTTATGGTAGCTGCAAATGAAGCTGTTGCTGAATATCTATATTGGCAAAATAGCCCTGCTATTTATAGAATACATGAAGCCCCTGAAATTGATGTTTTAAGAAACTTAAATCAAAAACTTAATATATTAGGATATAATATTAATAATATAACTGATATACATCCTGGTAAAGTATCTAAAATAATAGATAAAAGTTTTAACGATGAAAATTCATATCTAATTCATAAAACTATACTTCAAGCTATGAAAAGAGCCAAATATATGAATGAAAATAAAGGACATTTTGGTTTAGCATTAGATAATTATCTACACTTCACATCACCGATAAGAAGATATTCTGATTTAATAGTACATAGAATGCTACACTTTACATTGACTAATAAAAAATTATCAACTAAATACATTGATATTAAAAAAGAAGAATATAAAATGATAGCTGAGCATATATCTAAAACAGAAAGAATTGCTGAAAAGTTAGAAAAAGATTCTATTAAATTAAAATTATTAGATTATATGAAAAAACATTTAAATGAAGTATTTGAGGCAAGAATATCGGGTATAATTAGAGGTAAGTTATTCTTTCAGTTAGATAATTTAATAGAAACTGTATTTTATGACAATATTAGTGATAAATACATTATAGATAACAATCTTTTAATAGATAATAAAGGTAATAAGTTTAATATTGGTGATAAAATGAAAATTAAAATTATTAAATTAGACTATGAAAGAATAGAAATTATTTCGGAGGTATTATAATGAAAATTTTAGCAAATAATAAAAAAGCTTATTTTGATTACTTTATCGAAAATGAATATGTTGCTGGAATTGAATTAAAAGGAACTGAAGTTAAATCAATTAAACTTGGTAAGGTTAGCATAAAAGAAAGTTTTGTTAGAATAATAAAAAATGAAGTTTGGATACTTGGAATGTTCGTTTCACAATATGCTTTTGGAAATATATATAATGTGAATGAAACTAGAGTAAGAAAGTTATTATTAAATAAAAGAGAAATAAAAAAATTAGCTGAAAAGGTTAAAGAACAAGGATACACTATAGTTCCATTACTTGTATTTAATCATGAAGGTTTAATTAAGGTTAAAATAGCTACTGCTCGTGGTAAAAAGAATTATGACAAACGTGAAAGTATCAAACAACGTGATATATCAAGAGATATAAGGAAAAATTTCTAAATAAAAAGGTATTGTATTAAATACAATACCTTTATTTTTTAATTCTTAATTACATACTCAAATGCACTTAAAGCAGCTTTTGCTCCTTCTCCCATAGCTATTATTATTTGCTTATGTTTTGTATTAGTACAATCACCTGCAGCAAAAATACCTGGAATTGAAGTCATGTTCATTTCATCTATCAATATTTCACCAGCTTTATTAGTTTCAACAATATCTTTTACTAAATCTGAGTTTGCACTCAATCCTATTTCTACAAATAACCCATCAATTTTTAATTCAAATTCATCTGAATTATTTCTATTTCTTAACTTAGCAGCTTCTGCATAATCATTTCCAATAATTTCTGTTACTGCTGTTGATAAATATATTTTTACATTTTCTAAAGTAGATAATCTATCTTGTAAAACTTTATCTGCTTTTAATTCATCCATATACTCTACTAATACAACACTTTTAGCTATATTAGAAATTTCTATAGTAGCCTCTACTCCTGAATTTCCACCACCAACAATAATTACATCTTTATTTCTATAGAATGGTCCATCACAAGTTGAACAATAATGAACTCCTCTACCTGTATATTCTTTTTCTCCAGGTATACCAAGTTGTCTCCATTTAGCTCCTGTTGCTATTATTATAGTCTTAGTTAATACTTCTTTATTGTCATCTGTAATAACCTTTTTTAGATTATTATCATTGATAATTTCTTTTACTCTATGTCCTTTATAGAAATAAACTTCATATTCAGCCATATGTTTTTCTAATTCTGTTGCATAATCAAAACCATTTGTTAAAGGAACCCCGATAATATTTTCTATTTCATTTGTATCTAAAATTTGTCCACCTATATCTTCTCCTATCATAGCAGTTTTTAATCCTTTTCTTACTGCATATATAGCTGCTGAAACTGCGGCTGGACCTGCACCCACAATAATAGTATCGTAAATAATTGTTTCGTCAAATTTTAAAATTTTACTCATTTTTCCTCCATTATTTTATAATTTTAACTATTTTTTTCTTACCACAACGGACTATAGTTTCTTCTTTCAAATTAACTATTTCATTAATATCTTTTATTGTAAAATCATTAACCTTCATAGCTCCTTGCTCTATAAGTCTTCTACCCTCACTATTTGATGAAATGAAATTAATTTTAGATAGTAATTCTAATGCAGATAGTTCGTTTTCAATCAATTTGATTTCTGGCAATTCAACATTTAAGTTTCTATTACTAAATACGTTCTCAAACCAAAGTTTAGATTCATGAGCTATTTGTTCACCATAATATTCTTTTACTAATTCATATCCTAATCTTTTTTTACATTCCATTGGATGTTGTGTTTTAAGCATCTCTTTTATATCATCTAATTCTAAATCTGTAATCATTTCATAATAATTTAACATTAATTCATCAGAAATTGACATAATTTTACCGAACATATCATTAGGACTATCTTGTATAGAGATATAATTACCTAATGATTTAGACATTTTTTCTACTCCATCTAATCCAACTAATATAGGCATTATCATACAAATTTGTTGTTCTTGATTGAAATTTTTTTGTAAGTCTCTACCTCTTAGTAAATTAAATTTTTGTTCTGTTGCACCTAATTCAACATCTGCTTCTAAAGCAACTGAATCATATCCTTGTAATATAGGGTAAGTAAATTCAATTAAAGATACAGGTTGATTATTTGATAATCTCTTAGAAAAATCTTCCCTTTGTATCATTTGTGAAACTGTGAACATTGATAAAAGCTTTAAAACCTCTTCTAATGTTAATTTTTCTAACCATTCATGATTATATACAACCTTTATTTTATCAAGATTTAATATTAATTTAACTTGTTCTAAATATGTTCTAATATTTTCTTTTATAGTTTCAAAACTTAACATTTTTCTAGTTTCAGATTTACCTGTTGGATCTCCTATTCTAGCTGTAAATGTTCCAATTAAGAAATTTACTTCATGTCCTAAATCTTGAAATTGTTTTAATTTTCTAATAGGTATAGCATGACCTATATGTAGTTCTGAACCAGTTGGATCTATTCCAAGTTTAACTTTCAAAGGTTTATTATTTTTAATTGAATTTTCTAATTTCTTCTTAAATTCTTCTTCACTTATTATTTCTTCACAGCCTCTTTTAAGTATTTTGAATTGTCTTTCTACTTCTTTTTTTATTTCTAATTCCGACATAATTACTCCTATCCACTATTTCTAAGTCCTGTTGCAATTCCATTAATGCTGGTATGTATAGCTTTATTTATTTCTTCTGTATTATTCCCAGATCTTCCTTGCTTTATTAATTCGATTTGTAAATAATTTAATGCATTAAAGTAAGGTAATCTATTCTTTAAACTTAGTGTAAGCATTTCATTATCTTCTAATAAATAATTAATTTCAGTAATTTCTTTTAGTAAATTAAAAGTTAAAATCCATTCATCATTGATCATATTAAATATTTTGTTTGCTAACTCTTTATTTTTAACAAGACTTGAATATTCTTTAGCTATGCTCATATCCGTTTTAGAAAGAACCATTTCTAAATTAGAAAGTAAAGCTTTAAAAAACGGCCAATTTTTATACATTGATTTTAAAGTTTTTAACCCATCGTTTTCTTTAATCCAATTACTAAATGATGTACCTACTCCATACCAGCCTGGAAGCATAACTCTTGTTTGTGACCAAGAAAATACCCACGGAATAGCTCTTAATCCCTCAATATCTAAAGTTTTCTTTCTTGAAGAAGGTCTAGAACCAATATTTAATGAAGAAACTTCATTTATTGGAGTAGATTCAAAGAAGTATTCAGAAAATCCTTCAGTTTCATAAACTAAATTTCTATATTTTTTATAACTAATATTTGATATTTGCTCCATGATATTTTCATATTCTTCTATATCTTTAGATTCATCTTTTAATGATTTTTCCAAAGTAGCAGACAATAATGCTTCTAAGTTGAATTTACCTAAATCTAAATTACCGTATTTTGCTCCTATTACTTCTCCTTGCTCAGTAAGTCTTATTTTACCAAGAATAGATCCACTAGGTTGTGAAAGTATAGCTTCATAACTAGGTCCACCTCCACGACCGACTGTTCCTCCACGTCCATGGAAAAAATTAAGTTTAACATTATATTTTTTTGCTAATCGTACTAATTCTTTTTGAGCTTTATATAAATGCCAACTTGATGTTATATATCCCCCATCTTTATTACTATCTGAATAGCCTAACATTATTTCTTGACTACCATTGTTATTTAATATATCAATTTCAAACCAAGTTTCCATTATTTTTTCAGAGTTTTTTAAATCTTCTATGCTCTCAAATAATGGCGAAATATTTACTTTTTTTTCTAAATCAAATTCTTTTAATAAAAGTACAAGCTCTAACATATCTGATATTTCAACTGTATGAGAAATAATATTTTGTTTAATTATATCTTTTCCAAAAATATTTATTAATTTTTTCATAGTGTCAAATATCTTTAATTCTTTTTCTAATATCTCAGATTTTTTACAATTTACAGAACTTAATTTTCTTGGTTCATTTTCTATTTGATTTATCAATATATTACATTTTTCTTCTTCTGTTAAATTTGAATAATTATCAGTTATCTTTGCTATATTTAATAATTCATTTATACAACATTCATATACACTTGAATCTTGTCTTAAATCTATAGATGATAAATGGTATCCAAATACTTTTACTGCCTCAATCAATTCATCAAGTCTACCATATGCAAGTATTTCATCACTATAAACCTCTACTGATTTTCTTATAATTAATAAATCTTTCAATAATTCTTTTGAATTATAATATGAATCATATGGTAATTCCAGCTTTTCTTCTAATAATTTAATTTTTACTTCTTGTAAATTATCTATAATATATGAAATAGCCAACCTATATGGTTCATATATTCTATGCTCTGAACTATCTTTTGAAAGTTTAACAAGTTCTTTTAATTCATCACTATATTCATTTTTTAAACTAGAAATAGAAAATTCTCTATATAGTATTTTTAATTCAGAAATATAGAATTCTAGTGCAGTTTCAACCTGTGAATAAGTTGCATTTAAAAGTGTTTCTTCAGTAACAAATGGATTGCCATCTCTATCTCCACCTATCCATGTTCCCATTAATATAGGGGTATATGAATTAGAAAATATTCCTATTTTTTTAGCAAGTTCCTTAAACTTAATATTAATTTTAGGAATAGCCTTTAAGAATGTTGAATTATAGTAACTTAGTGAATTTGTAATTTCATTACTTACTCTTAATTTAGAACTTCTTAGTATATCTGTTCTCCATAACAAATTAATATTTTTTCTTAATTCATTCATCCATTCATTTTCATCTAATAAATTATGCTCAACTAATTCTCTTTTTTCTAATATATCATATATATTTTGTGTTAAATCTAAAATAGATTTTCTTTGCACTTGAGTTGGATGTGCTGTTAAAACAGGGACAATCCTAATATTTGAAAATACTTCCATTAAATTTTCTTTATTTATATTAACTAAATTCAAATTATCTAACATACCTTCTGTATAATTCTTAGTTATAGTATTGTATTTTAATATTTTGGATTGATACACATCTTCAACTATATTTATTAAAAGTGGTAATAGAGTTAAAAGTCTTACAACATTAGGTTCTATTTTTTCAATATTTTTAAAATGTTTTTCATTATCTAAAATAGAATCTATATCTATATTAGGTTCTATTTCTGATAAAATATTTTTTATAATATTAATCTCTTTGTTTATCCATTCTTTATTTAACTTTATTTCATTATCTGGTTTTAATATAATTGAATCCATTGTAACCTCACATTATTTTCTTTTTTTCTTGCTATCTCCATTCTTTGATCTACTTTTTTTATTTGATCCATTTCCAGATTTATCAGAATTAGCAACTTCAACCATAGGTTTATTATTTTTTGAAGTATTTTTATTAAATATTTTCATTATTATCTCTGCTTCGTCTAATGGTACTGTAATAAATGAGAAATTTGGCATAACTTTTACATCTTTAATCTTTCTACCTGGTACTTTTGTTTTTTCATGTATAAGTTTTAATAATTTATTTACATTTAATCCATCTTTTTCACCAAGGGCTATAAATAATCTTGTATTATCTTTGAGTTGAACTTGTACATTTCTTATTTTACTATAACTTTCAGGTATAAATTCATCATCATATATATGTCTTAATAAAGAAGCTACTGCTGCTTCAGTATTTTTACCTTTTAATAACTTATTAGCTAAATCTAAGTATAATTTATAATCATTTTCTAACATTATTTCTTCTACAGATGCAATTAATAATTCTTCTTTTGCATTAATAATATCTTCAACATTTGGTATATTTTCTTTCTTTATATCAGATTTAGTTTCTCTTTTTATTTGTGCTAATTTTCTTGATTCTTGAGGTGTTACAAATGTAATCGCAATACCTTTATTTCCAGCTCTACCTGTTCTACCTATTCTATGAACATAAGAATCTGATTCTTGTGGTATAGAATAATTAATAACATGTGTTAAGTTACTTACATCTATTCCACGTGCTGCAACATCTGTAGCAACTAAGATATTTAATACTTTATTTTTAAATAAATCTAATGTTTTTTCTCTTAAACCTTGAGTTATATCTCCATGTATTGCTTCTGCATCATAATTTCTTGATTTTAATTTATTAGTAACTTCATCAACTTCTGATTTTGTTCTACAAAATACTATTCCATAAAAATCTGGTTTATAATCTAAAACTCTACATAAAGCTTCAAATTTATCTTCTCTTCTTACTTCGAAATATATTTGTTCAGTTAAATGTGTTGTTAACTCCTTTTTTTGAACTTTTAATATCTTATGTTCAGGCATAAATCTCTTAGCAATAGCAAGTATAGGCTTTGGTATAGTTGCAGAGAAAAATAGCATTTTTTTATCTTCATTTGTTCTTTCTAATATTAATTCTATATCTTCAATAAATCCCATATTTAACATTTCATCTGCTTCATCTAATACAAAATATTCTAATTCATTTAATTTTAAAGCACCTTTATTAATCATATCAATAACACGCCCAGGTGTACCTACAACAATATCAACACCTTTTTTTAAATTTCTAATTTGGTTTTCAATCGAAGCTCCACCGTATACAGCTAATACTTTAACATCTTTTTTACCCTTTAGTGAATATATCTCATCACTAACTTGATTTGCTAATTCTCTTGTAGGTGCAAGTATTAACGCTTTAACCTTTTTTGTTGGTATTATATTCTCCAATATTGGTATTGAAAATGCAGCAGTTTTACCTGTACCTGTTTGAGCTTGACCTATTAAATGAGTCTCCTCCTTTAATAATTCTGGAATAACTAATGCTTGTATTTCACTTGGTGAAACAAACCCCTTTTTTTCTAATGCTTCTAACATTTCATTACTTAAATTGTAATCTTTAAAATTCATTCGTACCTTCTTTCTTAAAATCTTTAGGATATTCTAATAGAAACTTTCCTAACTTACCTATCCTATAATCCTTGAGTAATCTTCTTGAGATTAACTCATAACTAAAGCTTTCACTTTTATATATACCTAACCTTTTTTCTAATAACCCAAATATTTCAACATTTGTTTTATTAAATAAAGTCTTTTCATCTAAATTATATGAATTTACTAAATTGTCAATTATATCTTGTCCTTTCATAATATCCAATAATTTATTTGAAACTTCTTCTAATGGAAGTATATCATCTCTAATAGATCCTGTTATTGCTAAGTTAAAAGATATAATATTATCTTCAAACTTAGGCCATAAAACTCCTGGTGTATCTAATAATTCAAATTTATCATCAACAGTTATCCATTGTTTTCCTCTTGTAAATCCAGGTTTATTTCCAACTTTTGCTTTATTTTTGTTTGAAAATTTATTAATAAACTTAGATTTACCCACATTAGGAATACCGACTATCATTGCTCTAACAACAGTCTTTCTTAATCCTTTTTTCTTCATTTTTTCAAGTTTTTCATCATATATACTATTGACTATTTTTCTAAGTTCATTAAAATTTTTGTTTTTTTCAACACTTATAGCTAAAAAATGATGTGATATTTTATTTTCAATAAAATATTTTTCCCATTCTTTTAATTTAGTTTCATCAACTAAATCCGTTTTATTTAATGCAACTACTCTTAACTTATTTTTAGCTAAATACTCTATATCTGGATTTTTACTTGAGATTGGTATTCTAGCATCTAATATTTCAATAACTAAATCTACGATTTTTAAATTTTCAACTATCATTTCTTTAGTTTTTTTCATATGACCGGGATACCAGTTAATCATCACACTCATTTTCTTCTCCACTTGCTATAAAAAGTACTATTTCACCTTTTATATTTCTTTTTTCTAATTTCTCTATTAACTCGCTAGTTTTACCTCTTAAAATTTCTTCGTAAATTTTTGTTAATTCACGAGTTATTACTACATATCTATCCCCTAAATATGTTTGTATATCCTTTAAAGTCTTAACAATTCTATTTGGAGATTCAAGAATAATAATAGCTCTTTCTTCTTTTTGAAGTTTTAAAAATAAAGTCTGTCTACCTTTCTTTTTAGGCAAAAAACCTTCATATGCCATACGTCTTGTATCTATACCTGCTATTGAAGCACCTGTAGTAATTGATGATGGACCAGGAATTGCAGTTACTTTAATATTTTCTTTTAACGCCGCATCTACCAATTCATATCCAGGATCTGATATACAAGGCATACCAGCATCAGTAACTATTGCTACATTTTTATCATCTTTTAAAAGTTTAATTATATTTTCAATTTGGAATTGCTTATTATGTTCATGATATTGGTAAACCTTAGTATCAATTTCATAGTGATTTAACAATCTTTTTGTTATTCTTGTATCTTCTGCAAAAATATATTCAACTTCTTTTAAAGTTCTAACTGCTCTAAAGGTTATATCTTCTAAATTACCTATAGGTGTTCCTACTATATATAACATAAATCCTCTATTTCTTTTTATTATTTTCTTCTAATATTTGATCTTTTTTTGTTTTTCTATCTGATTTATCATTTTCTTTTTTATCAGACACAACTTTTTCTCCTAATAAAAGTTTTACTGCAGCATTAAATTGTCTATCACCTTCTTTAATTATTTCAGCAGCTTTTTCTTTACCTTCTATTTCCTCTAATAATTTAACAATTTCCTTTTTTCTATTTTCCTTTGCTTCTTTTGTTTCTGTTGTATAACCTTTATCAGCTAATAAAGGATTCATTTTAATATATATATTTGGTTCTATACCATGTTTATTAATATTATTATTTTTAGGAGTAGAATATTCAGCTATTGTTAATTTTAATGCATCATTTTCATTTTTAAATGGATATATTACCTGAACTACACCCTTACCATATGTTGTTTCACCTATTATTGTAGCTCTTTCATAATCTTTTAATGCCCCTGTAACAATCTCAGAAGCAGATGCAGAGCCTTTATTTACAAGTACAACCATTTCTCCTTTAAATATTTGTTCTCCAACTCTTGTATACTGTTTATCTATACCTGATTTATTTTTTAAAGAAACTATTAAATCATTTGGAACAAATAATGAAACTATTTCCACTGCTTCTGAAAGAGATCCTCCAGGATTAGTTCTTAAATCAAAGATTAATTTTTTCATACCTTGCTTATTTAACTCTATCAAAGCTTGTTTTATTTCTTCACCAACAGTACTTCCAAATTGTAATAATGATATATATCCTATTTTATTTTCATTGTCATACATTTTATACTCAACATTATCAAGTTTAATTTTTGCTCTTGTTAATGTAATTTTAAGTGGTTTTTTAAGACCACGTCTATAAACTTCAAGTTTAACTTTAGTGCTTTCAGTCCCTCTTAATTTTTTTGAAGCTTCTATTGATGTAAGATCAATAATATCTTCATCATCTATTTTAGTAATTATATCTCCTATTTGTATCCCAGCTTTAAATGCTGGTCCACCTATAAATGGAGAACTTACTTCTAGATAATCACCTTTTTCTTTTCTTATTGCCATACCAACACCTACATAAACTCCATCTAAATCTTGATTAAGTTCTGTAATTTCTTTTTCACTCAAATATTCAGAATATGGATCTTTTAAACTTTTAACTATTCCACGAATTGCAGCCTCATAAAGTTTGTCTTTATCAACTTCTTCTGAACCTACCCATGCTTCATTAATATAATTTATTGTTTGAATAATTTTATTTATATTTTTTAAATCTACTGTAGCATTTGCTCTTTGTGCAGCTGAAACTTCTTTTTTCTTAACTTCAGAATATGTTATACATCCAAATAAACCTATTAAAAACACTGTTAATAAATGTTTTTTATTTATTTTCATAAATTTCTCCTTTTCGTATAAATTAAAAATTCTTTATTTCCCTTACTTCCAAGTATTGGAGATTCAATTACATCTAATATTTTATAATTAAATTTTTTAAAAGAATCTATTACTTTTTTAATTGCCTCATCATGATACTTTTCATCAACTACTATTCCATTTTTTGATATTTTTTCTCTACCAACCTCAAATTGAGGTTTAATTAAAGAAATTATTTGAGTTCCTTCCTTTGAAAATTTTTCAAAAAAAGGAATGACTTTAGTCAAAGAAATAAATGAAACATCTATTACTATATAATCGACTTTTTCTTGAATTTCAAGATCTTTAATATGGATTTGTTCAAGTGAAACTACTCTATTATCGGTTCTTAATTTATAATCTAATTGATTAGTTCCAACATCATTTGCCAATACTCTAATTGCACCATTTTGTAATGCACAATCTGTGAAACCACCAGTAGATGCCCCTATATCTAAAACAACTTTGTTTTTAAAATCTAAATTCCAATACATTATAGCCTTTTCAAGTTTTAATCCTCCTCGACTAACATACTTTAATTTATTTTTTATTCTGACATCTTTAATATTTTCTTGTTTGAATTGAGTTCCAGGTTTAGTTTCTATTTTATCATTTATAATAACATTTCCTATCATAATTTCTCTTTTTGCTTTTTCTCTAGTATCAAAATATCCAAGTTCTACTAAAAACACATCTAACCTTTTTTTCATAATTATGATAATAAGTATCCTTTCATTAAAAATGATATCACTATACCAAGTATTGCCCCAGCTAATACTTCTAATGGAGTATGTCCTAAGAATTCTTTGAGTTGCTTAATTTCTTCTTTATATAAAAATCTTTTTTCTTCAATAATTGAATTTAATATTTTTGCATGTTTCCCTGCTTCCTGTCTTATTCCAGTAGCATCATACATAGTTACTAACGAAAAAACAAATGCAATTGCAAACTCTAATGTTGAAAATCCTCTCACTATTCCAACAGAAAAACATAATGAAACTGTAGAAGATGAATGTGAACTCGGCATTCCTCCAGTAGAAAATAGTCTTGTAAAATCTACTCTTTTTTTAAAAAATACTGGAGAAAGACATTTATATATTTGTGCAGTAAAAGCTGAAATAAATACAACATCAAGTATTTTATTACCTAAAATAAATCCATTATTCATTGATTTCACGCCGCTTTTTTTTAAACTCAATAAATTCTCTTGTTATTTCCCCAACCTTATTTTTATCTCTTTTTTCTTTAAAAAATATCATTATTTTACCAACTGAACCAACAAAAATACAATTAGCTTTTAATTCAATCTCATTTATTAATTCCATATTAACATCTTCTAAACTATTTTGTAGTAACTTAACTTTCATTAATTCATTTTTTTTAATATATGTTCTAATACTTTCAATAACTGTATAAGTTAAACCTTCTTTACCTACTCTAACAACAGGTTCTAATCCATGTGCCTTTTTTCTTAAAAAATTTCTTTCTTTACTATTCATTTATTCTCTCCAAAACTTATTTCTTTTTCTATTTATTATATCATATTTTATAGTATTCACCAAACACTATATCTCCTTTTTTTTAAATAAAAAATCCCAAAAACTATGCTTTGGACAAATTTTATTAACTAACTCCCATATCAAAAGCATATGGATTATATTTCCCAGTTTTAGTTTTTAAAGATTTAATAATTTTTTCAACTTCTTCTTTACTTTCAAAAGTAAAATCAAGTCTTAATTCATCAAGATTTAATGAATATATTAAATCTAGTTTAGGAATTAAATTCATAGGTTTATATAGGTAAAGTTCAATATTATTTAAATCGTTTTTAACAACTTTATATCTATCGAAATGTTCTCCTTGTATCTCTTTATATCTTTTTTCATAAATAGTATGTTCTATATACATTGTTTTTAAACTACCATAAATAACCAATCCTCTTTTAAGCGAAGTATTAGTTATTAATTTAAGTTGTTTATAGTTTAATTCTGGAGAAAGAAATACGGTGTCTACATTATCAAAATTTGAATAAACATCAATACTAAGATTATTAAAAACATTAAAATTCCAATTTATTGCTTGATTTTTAATTCCATTTTCTTTTCCTTTTATTAATTGATACAAATTTGAAACAAGATTTGTATTTTGATTAAGTAATGAATTTGAAATATTTTTTTGTTTTGCAATATCAAAATTTTCTCTATAAATCTTTGTTATCCCAAGTTTTCTACATACATATTCTTGATCATCTGTTCTACATAAAGCTGAAAAAATTGGATTAATTAATTTATCTATTTTAGGATATTTAAATTCTATATATCCTATGTCATTATTTTTATATGAAGATATTAATTGCTCCGATAATTTTTCAACTAATTCTCTTTTTATTTGTTTAATTTTACTAAAAGGTATAAATACTTTTCCATCATATGATATATCTGTATAATTTATTTCAAAATCAGTGTCTCCTAATTCAGAAAGTTTATTAATTATATCTTCTTCTGTAATTTTTTTATTTGCAATAGAATCTAAGATTTCACCTTTAAATGATACTTTAATTTCTTTATTAAAATTATTTAAAGTTGAAAATTCAATATATATTTCTTCATTTAACCTTGCAACTACTTTTGCATTTATTTTTTTATATCTTCTTTGAACTTTAATGTTATGATTAATCCTATCATTTATTTCTTTTGAATAATTTTTATATATATACCTTGTACCTTTAGGTATATCTTGCAAACGTATTGTGTCACCTTTTTCTGCATTTGTAACTTTAGTCCCATTTTTATATATCTTATTTACATAAACACCATCTATTTTTTCGAAATATTGATTTACATACTGAACTCCATCACCTAAAATTAAATCATCAAGTATTTTAATATCATTATTATCTTCTATTCTACCTAAAAGATATCCAAAATTTGATGAATATTTATGATTCATTAATTTATCATCTAAATAAAAATATCCTTTAGAATAACCCCTATTAAATAATTTATAACTCTCACTTTTTCTACTAATACCATTCAATACATCCCTGTAATATGAAACAGTTTCATATATGTATTCTGGTTGTTTTTTTCTACCTTCTACTTTTATAGCATTTATCCCTATATCTCTTAATTTCTTTATTTCAATTTCTTCTAACAATTGATCATTAGGTGATAAAAAATATGATAATTTTCCTTCCTCATCTTTAAATTTTTTCCTACATGTATATGCACACATACCTCTATTTCCACTTCTACCACCTATAAAACTTGAGACATAACAATTACCTGAATATGAAATACACATAGAACCTGAAACAAAAACTTCAAGCTCAATATCAGTTTTTTCTCTAATTTCCTTTATTTCTTCAAATGATAATTCCCTTGCAAGTACAACTCTTGATAATCCAATCTCCTTTAAATAATTAGCTTCCACATGATTAGCTACTGTCATTTGAGTACTTCCATGTAAAACTAAATTTGGAAAATTAGCTTTTAAAAATTTTATTAACCCAAAATCTTGAACAATTACAGCATCAACTCCATGTTCGTAGATTGGTTTAAAATTTTTGTATACAGATTTAATTTCCATATCTCTCATTATTGTATTAAGTGCAAGTAAAACCTTAACTCCCTTTTTATGGGCATAATCTATTCCATCTAATAATTCTTTCATTGCAAAATTATCATTGTTTCTTCTTGCACCAAAACCTTTTAATCCTAAGAAAACTTCATCTGCTCCTGCTTTTATCGCTGCATCCAATTTTTCAAAATTACCTGCTGGTCCAACTATTTTCATATTTACTCCTCACCATATGTTGGTTCCATATGATATATTACTCTTTTAATATTTGAATATCTAAATTTAATTTTTTTCTCTGCTATAACTGATATTTCATGAGCTTTTTCTAATGTAATATTAGGTTTAACTCTAATATCTGCAATAATATATATCTTTTTACCTACTGTAGTCATATAAATATCATGTATATTTTCAATTTCTTTAACTTCTAATGTTAATAATTTTATATTTAATAACAAATTCTCATCCTGTGAATCCATTAATATCAAAGTATTTTCCTTAACTATCGCATATCCTTGCAATATTAAGTATAACGATATAGCTATTGAAAGCATTGCATCTATATTAGATGAAATATATTTAGATGTTAATAATCCTAATACAACTGAACTTGATAGCATGATATCTACATTATAGTCTAATAACAATGCATTTATTAAAGGATTAGTATATTTTTTTGATACTAAATATACATAAATATATTGTAATATTTTAATTAATACTAATAATAAAGATATTATGAATATAGCATGAAATTTATCGTTAATTTCTGAATACTCTTTTTTTACTAACATTAAAATTCCATCTTTTAACACTCCAAATGATGTAAAAATTATTGTAACACCTATTATTAAACTAAATACAGATTCAACCTTACCATGTCCAAATGGATGATCATCATCATTAGGAGACTTTCCTATATTAGCCCCTACCAATACTAATATATTATTAATTAAGTCTGTAAACGAATTTATACCGTCAGCAATTAATGAATTAATTCTAAAGCTATATCCTAGAAACATTTTAAAAATAACCAGTATTATGTTTATAATAATTGAAATTTTACTTACTTTTATTGTCGAATTTAATTCTTCTACCCCCTCTTTTAAATTCATTTTTATATATACACCATCTATTTTAAAGAAGTCGTTTTTTTCTAAAAAATTATCTATCTTCTTATGTTTTTTAACGACCAATTGGTCATGTTCTAAATTTATACAATCATTTATTACAAATTCCAACAATTTTGAACCATAGCCACTATTTCTAAATTCATTTTTTATATAGATCGCTTCCATAACTAATTTATCTTCTTTTCTTAAAATTAAATATCCAAATATCCTATGTTCAAATGAAATAGCATAATATATATTATTTTCTTCATGTTTAATATCTTTAAACTCATATAAATTTTTAAAATCAACTCTATTTATTCTCATAAAATCTCCTAAAGTAATAAAAAAAGCTAGATAACTAGCTAAATACCATACACCAATCAATCGAATAATTTCAACATTGGTTTCATATTGTATCAACTCAAAAACAGCTACTCTATAAACCTAGAAATCTCAATTTAATGCTGCTTTGTTCCCAACCTGACATGATTCACTGAATTTCTACAATATAGAACTATTTTATCAACATCAAATACCAATATGGCGTGAACACCAAAACTACCCTCAAAATTGGTATCATCCCTGCTAAAGCGGATTTCAGGTACAAGGACCCGCTACATCCCCGACTTGTATGGTAAAGCTATTATATCATTTTTTTTCAATTTTATCAATACAGCTATTAAATTTTTATTACATATCTAATATTAAAAAGAGAATTTCTAAAGTAAAATTAGAAATCCTCTTATTTTTAAATTACTCACTTCTTAATGCTTCCATAGGTGATAATCTAGAAGCTTTTTTAGCTGGATATATTCCAAATATCAATCCTGTTCCCATAGATACTATTAAAGATAAAATAAGTATTTCAGGTTTTAGTATAGGTATGATACTAAATGGAATTCCTATTAAAAATGCTAGTGTAAATCCTGATATTACTCCTATTAATCCTCCTAATAAAGTAAGTATAACAGACTCTATTAAAAATTGTATCAATATATCTCTATTTTTAGCTCCTATAGCTTTTCTAAGACCTATTTCTGATATTCTTTCAGTTACTGATACTAACATTATATTCATAACGCCTATACCTCCAACTGCAAGTGAAATACTTGCAACTAAAGATATGAACAGTGATAATTTATTTAAAATATCAGATACTTTATTAATGTCCTCTGAATATTGTTTTACATCATATATATCTAGATTATCAGATTTAGAATTTAAATATTCTTTTATTTGATTTACTGTATTTTTTATATTTTTTTCATCTTTAACTTTTACAGTTACAGATTCTTTAAATTCAACATTTGAAAAATATTTATCATTTTTAATAACATTAACAGAATTATCATTAAATGTTTTCTTTATTTTTTCATTAGGCTCTATAAAAGTACCAATAACAGTTAAATTTTCATTTGTACCATAGTTAAATGTATCAAATGATATTTTCTTCCCCAAAGCATTTTTTTCACTTCCAAATAAGTTAATTGCACTAGTTCTCCCTATTAAAGCCAAATTACTTTCATAAATAAATTCTTCATCTGTAAAAGATCTTCCTGTTGAAATTTTATGTTCTAACAAATTAAAAGATTTTTTCCCTAAAGCACTTACTAAATAGTAATTTCCATTTTCATCTATTCCGTATAAATTATTTTCAACAAATACTTTATCTATGTTATTTAATTTTTCCATAATTAACATATCATTTTCAGTGAAATAATAGCTTCTATTTTTGGGTAATTTATCTAATTTTTGATGATTTATAGATACACTTATTAATTTAGAATAAGTTTTAGATACATCACTTAATAATCCGTTTTGAAACCCAGAACCTATTGAAGATATCATTACAACTGATCCTATACCAACAATAATTCCCAGAGTTGTTAAAAATGATCTCATTTTGAAACCATATAAACTTTTAAGAGATAATTTTATTAATTCAAACATTTCCATACTATCCCCTTCTTTCTTTTACGATTTCATCAGAATTTATAACACCATCTCTAAGTCTTATTATTCTTTTAGTGTGTTGTGCTACATCTTCTTCATGCGTAACCATTATTATTGTAACCCCACTGTCATTTAATTTCTTAAAAATCTTAAGAATTTCTTCTCCAGATTTACTATCTAAATTTCCTGTAGGCTCATCAGCAAATATTATTTTAGGTTCATTAATCAATGCTCTTGCTATAGCAACTCTTTGTTTTTGACCCCCTGACATTTCAACTGGTCTATGATTCATTCTTTCACCTAAACCAACTATCTCTAAAGCTTCTTTAGCCTTCTTAATTCTAGTTTTTTTATCTGTTCCTTTGTACATAGCAGGTAATTCTACATTTTCTAAAGCTGTTAGTTTAGGCAATAAATTATATGCCTGAAATACAAATCCTATATTTTCATTTCTTATTGTTGAAAGTTCATTCTCATTCATTAAAGATACATCAATACCATTTAAAATATATGTTCCTGTAGTTAGATTATCTAAGCAACCTAAAATATTTAAAAAAGTTGACTTTCCACTACCAGAAGGACCCATTAATGCAACATATTCTCCCTCAGCTACAGATAAGTTTAAGCCTTTAAGTACTTCTAAGGAAAGTTTACCATTTTTATATACTTTAGTAACATCCTTAATTTCTATCATAGTACTTTATCTCCTTCTTTATATTTTCTATCAGTGTTGCTTAATACTCTCTCTCCTTCTTTAATACCAGATTTAATTTCATAAACTATATTATTAGTTTTACCTAAGACTACTTCATTTCTCTTAACTTTACCATTTTCATCTACAGTGTAAACATAAGCTTTCCCACCTTCAAAAGATACATCTAAAAAGTTAACTACTAAAGCATTTTTAATACTTTCAAGTATTATATTTAATTTAACTGAATCCCCAGGTTTTAAATTAGATTTTGAATCAACTTTAGCTACAACATCTGTAACTGCATCATTAAATTGTTTACTTCTCTTTGAAATTTTTGAAATTTCAGTTATTGAAGATTTTATAATTTTACTATCTTCTAAAGATTCTGATGTTATATTAACTTTAGCACCTTCTTTAATACTCTTTAATTTAGAATTTGGCACTTCTGCATGTATTCTTAAATTTTCTACATCTACTATTTTAAATAAATATTTACTTAAATCTATTTTTAAATTTTCGTCTACATAAGATTCAGTAATTACTCCTGAAACAGTTGATACAACTTTATTTGAAAAATCACTACTATTTTTTTCTGCATTATCTAAATCTATCTGTGCTATATTTACTGCATCACTTAATCTATCAACTTCATTTTTAGATATTCCTCCTATTTTATATAGTTCAAGTGCATCATTATATTCTTTTTGTTTTGCAGCTAAATTTATTTTCAATTTATTAATATTAGAATTAATTTCTTGTAAACTTGATGAATCTAATTCAACTAATACATCCCCTTTTTTTACTACATCCCCTTTTCTAAAATTAACTTTTTTAACTTTTCCTTGAATATTTGAGAATATTAGCACTTCTTTTTCACTATTAACTTCACCTGTAACTTCATAATTTAAATCTATATCTTGTTTTTTAACTTCATATACTTGAGCAACACTACTATTTGAATCTACTGATGATCTTGAATATATCTTCAAACCAAAAGCAACTAAAGTTAATAATGCTATTCCAAATATGATTTTCTTAGTTCTACTAATTTTTTTCATTATTTAACACCTCTTTTAAATTTAAAATTTTGTATATTTAAATCAATTTTTGCTTCTTCTAAATCAATTTTAGCTTTTAGTAATTCATTTCTTTTTTCTAAAAGTTTAATATATTTTTCAGACCCAAGTTCAAATTTTCTTTCAATAATTTCTTTTTCTTTTTCTAAATTTTTAACTTTAATTTCATTGCTAATATATTTAAACAATATATTATTATACGAATTTTTTTCTTCTATATATTTTTTATGTTCAAGTATATTTAAATTATCTTTTCTTTTTTGAATTTTTTCTTTTAATTCTCTAGAATCTTCATATTCATTTGTTACAATTTCAAAGTTTTTAGAGACAGTTACACCCGCATTAAAAACTTTGGCCTTTATATCATACCCTACAGTTGGTGTTATTAAAGGTATTCTATTCATAACAAAGTCTTTAGTGTAATCATATTCTTGTTTAGCTATTTGTAATTTTTCTATTTCTATATATTTATTTTTAATATATTGTTTAATTATATCATCACTTACTTTTTCTAAATCATATTTAAATTCCAAATCTTTTAGTTCAATTTTTTGATCTAACATAGATATTTTAATTTCCTCTAATATATTACTGTCTATATTAAATTTTAGTTCAGAAAGCTCTAAATTACTTTTAGCTACTTCATAATCATATTTAGAAATTATTCCAAGTTTATAGCTTTTTTCAATTTTATTTTTATCTTGTTCAATTCTTTCTTTTTCTTTATAATTTAATTCTACTATCTTTTTTTGTAAAGAATATTTTTTTAATAAATCAATTTTATCAAATAATTCTTTTTCTTTTTCTTCGTTTAACTTGTATTTTGCTATATTGTACTTTGTGTTATTTTCACCTATTCTATCATAAAAATATTCATTAATAGTTTTAGTTGCATTAATACTATGACTACTAATTTCTTGATTACTTAATAATTTGTAAGATAGGTTATAGTTAATAAACCCAAGACTAATATTGTTATTTATTATTAAATCATTGTTATTATTTTTCGTATAATTTATTGATGAACTCACATTTAATTTGTTAAAATCAAACAAATTATTTTTAAGTTTTTCTTTCTCTAATTTCTTTTCTTTTGAGATATAAGTTGAATCTATTTTTTTTACTAAATTTTCAACATTATTTGCAATACCAATACTCGAATAAATAATAAGTAACATTGTCATTTTCTTCATACAATCTCTCCTTTTATTTCTTTTTACCTTTATCATCAAAAAATATTCTTAAAATTATTTCTGTTAAAACAATCGGTAAAAATAGTAATATCATCTGAATAAATATTAAAAATGAAAAATTATTTTTATCGCATATAACAGTAAATATCAATGAGATTATTCCAAAAATAAAAAATAATTTTGAAAACATCTTATTTGAAAAAGTCCATGCTTCTTGCGACAACATAGACCATTTGGTCCTATAGCCGTATAGTTTATTTACATTTGCAGGAAATCTCCTTGTCCACAAATATCCTAAAAGTATCATTAAAGCAGGAGTTAAAAATATATTTATTAATAAAAATGATTTCATTTTATCACCTTTCAATGCTATTTCTAGCCTTCTTTCTCTCGTTTTCAGTTAATAATTTTTTTCTAAGCCTTATATGATTTGGGGTAATTTCAACTAATTCATCATCATTAATATATTCAAGAGCCATTTCTAAAGTAAATACTCTTGCAGGAGCTAATTTAACATTATCATCTGAACCTGCAGCTCTCATATTAGTTAATTTTTTACCTTTACATGCATTTACTACTAAATCATTATCTCTTGTATGTTCTCCTACTATCATACCTTCATACACTTCTACTCCAGGTTCAACAAATAATATACCTCTTGGTTGTAAATTATTTAAAGCATATGCAAATGTTGTACCATTTTCCATAGAGATTAATGCACCTTTTCTAAAATTTGGTACATCCCCTTTATATTTTTCATAATCATAGAAAGTGTGATTAAGTATACCTGTTCCTCTTGTATCTGTTAAAAATTCATTTCTAAATCCTATTAAACATCTAGCTGGAACTTTAAACTCAAGTCTTGTATAACCATCTCCACCTTGTACAAGATTAACCATTTCACCTTTTCTAACTCCTATTTTTTCTATAACTGCTCCAACAAATTCATCAGCTACATCTATAGTTGTATACTCAATAGGTTCAAATAATACTCCATCAATATCTTTAAATATTACTTTTGGTTTAGATACTTGAATTTCATACCCTTCTCTTCTCATATTTTCTAATAAAATAGAAAGTTGAAGTTCTCCACGTCCTTTAACTAAAAATACATCCGGAGAATTAGTCTGTTCTAATTTCATACTTACATTATGATTTACTTCTTTTGTTAGTCTTTCTAGTACATTCCTTGATGTAATAAATTTCCCATCTCTTCCAGCAAAAGGAGAATCATTAACTATAAAATTCATTGATAATGTAGGTTCATCTATATCTATTAATGGTAAGGCTCTTACATTATCCTTATCTGAAATAGTTTCTCCTATATCTACTCCTTCAATACCAGCTACAGTTATTATTTCTCCTGCACCAGCACTTTCTAATTCTACTCTTTTTAAACCTTCATATCCATAAATTCTACTTATCTTAGATTTAATTTGAGTTCCATCTCTTTTTATTAATACTATTTCTTGATTTCTTGAAATTTTACCATTATATACTCTTCCAGTTGCAAGTTTACCCACATATTCATCATATTCTATATTAGTAACAAGCATTTGTAATGTTTCATTTAAATCTCCATCTGGTTGTGGAACTTTATCAATAATTAAATCAAATAATACTTTCATATTATCTGTTTCTTCATTTAAATTTAATTTTGCAATTCCTGATTTAGCTGATGTATAAACAACTGAAAAATCAAGTTGTTCATCATTTGCACCAAGCTCAACAAATAGATCAAAAACCATATTTACAACATTTTCTGGATCAGAATTTGGTCTATCTATTTTATTTATTACTACTATGGGATTTAATCCATGTTCTAGTGCTTGTTTTAAAACATATTTAGTTTGAGGCATAACACCTTCAAAAGCATCTACTAAAAGTAAAACTGAATCTACCATTTTTAAGATTCTTTGTACCTCTCCACCAAAATCAGAGTGTCCAGGTGTATCAACTATATTAATTTTATAATCATTATATTTAATAGAAGCATTTTTAGAAAATATTGTAATTCCTCTTTCTTTTTCTATATCATTACTATCCATTACTCTTTCTTGTATTTTTTCATGTTGTGAAAAAGTTCCTGACTGTTTTAACAGAGCATCAACCAATGTTGTTTTTCCGTGATCTACATGTGCTATAATTGCTATATTTTTTATTTTCATTTATATTACCTTTCTCTTTTTTTCACAAACATTATAGCATTTTTTATTGTTTTTGTATATATAATCAATATTTACTATTGTTGTATTTATATAGTACACCATATTTATGTTAATGTCAAGATATTTAAAAAAATACTGACAAAAGTCAGTATTAATATAATTATTTCAATAATTCATAGGACACACCTATTTTATAAACCTTTTCATCTGGTATTAAACCAATGCCTCCTTCTATATGAAATCTATGCTCTTTATTTAATAAAATATCAAATCCTAATCCTAGATCAATATTAATATCATTTTCTAAAGGTGCAATAGAATTCCTTTCTTTATCTTTAAATCCAAAAATCAAATCATTATTTTTGCTTATTTTCTTATCAAAAGAAGTTTCAACATAAAAATTATAAATATTACGTTCAATCTCATTTTCTAAACCTAACTTTAAATTAGTCCCAACATTATACATAAAATTATTTTTTATATACACATTTGTATCACTAAATTTCAAATTAGTATTTATATTGCTTCCATATAGCATAAATAAATTAGGTTCTACATAAAATAAAGAACCAAATTTCTTTTTATAAATAATAGCTAATCCACCTATAATTGAGTTAGATAAATAATTTTCATTATTTATCTTAAAATCCTTATTAAACTCATTCATAGATACGATTTTTACTCCATATTCTGGAAGTTCTCCTTCTAAAACAATACCAATATCTAAACCATGTAAAGATTTATCTGTATATTTTTTATACTTACTATTACTATATCCTCCATATAGTCCAACTCCAAATATATTTCCATCATTATTTATCTTTTTAATGAAAAATACATCTGTATTATTTTTATGTAAATTTTTATTTAATATAGATTTATTAATAATTCCAAAACTAAATTTTTCTTCATTATCTTCAAGACTTTCTAAAAAACTTTCTCCAGCTGTTGTAAAATTACCTAATTTATACCTAGTCTTTATTTTATCTTTTAAAATATCTATTTTTTGCGACATATTTATAGTGTATTCTTCTATTTCTTTCTTTGCGTTATCATCTAATCCATCATATTTTAAATTTTCTGTATAATTTATTTCAATTTCCAAATCTTCTAATTCTTTTTTTATTTTTTTTGTTTCCTCACTCTTAATATGCCCTAAAGTACTACCTGCTAATGCTAATGTTGATGCAATAAAAAATAGTAATATTTTTTTCATTTTTCCCCCCCCTATTTTATCTCCTCAATTCCATCATATGAATAATTATGTGGCCAAAATATACCGTTAAGTTTAAAATATCCTCCTTTAACTCCCATTTTTTTATTCATATAATATTTACTATATTTTATCTCTCTTTCTTGATTACCTCCTAAACAAATATATTGTTTTTTATCACTTGTAATATCCATTAAAAATGTAATATGACCATGTTCTGTAGGACTATTATCTTGATTATATTTTGTAAAAATTAATATAGCTCCATATAAAGGTTTATCAATTTTTTTTAATTTATTCATCATCTGCTGTGATGATGATGTTTTAAAGCTTCCTATACCAGAAATATCTAAGATCCAATTTACAAAAGAAGCACACCAGGGAGTTTGACTATTTGCCTCTATTCCTCCACCTATTTTATGATATAGCACTACTTTTCTTTTAAATTCTTCATTTAATCTTACATTTCTTTTTCTAAATTTATACCTATTATATTCTTTTAATAAATATTTTATCCAAACAGGTTCATTTTTACTTTTATTTATTTCATAATCATATTTTGCTTCAATACTATTTTTTGTTTTTAAATATTCTTCTAAAAATTTATGTCCATTTATATTTTTTCCATACTTTTTAAAAATTTTATAACCCCTACTATTTACACCCTTATTAATAAATGAACTAAAATATTCTTTTAAAACCTCTGTAATATCTGATACATCAATAATTTTTTCGTTATAATAAATAGCTAAATCATATTCAATTTCTTTATCTACATATTTAGGCGTTAAGTATGCCGATAATATTTTTTTGATTCCATTAATATATGTATATAAATTTTTAACGAATTTAACCTGATTTTCTTTCAAATCATATAAATCATATATAGATTTAAAAGAAATAACTCTTATATCTAAAAAATCACTAAGTTCTTCTCTTGTTTTAAAAGGAGTATTTATATTAATATTAATTTTTTCTTTATTCTCAAAAGTTTCTATTTTAGATTTTGAAGTATTTTTCATAGTAGTTGATTCAAAGCTAATAATTCCACCAAAACTACAATTTATTTTAGAACTTAATAATAATGCATTATTAGAACCATATTTTAAATTTGAAACTGGAGACCAATTACTCCCTAAAATATTAATACTGCAAACCTTTGTGGCAGAACAAGTTGCAAATGGACTTATTAGTTTATCACTATCAGTTAATACCATATCACCTTTAACAAAGGTATTTGCAGATCCCATAATAAATTTACTTGGTGTTGGACATTGACTACATTTAACAATTACATTTGTTGTAGCAATTGTTTCAGAATTTAAAACCTTGTTATCCTCTTCAGAATAAAATGATTTATAGAAAAAATAAATTCCCCTTATAGCTTTTAGTTCACAATGTTTTTCTAAACTAATTTTTGTAGGAAAAAGTCTTTTAATATTACTTTTATCTATTTCTTTAGTATTATCTCTCATATATTCATCATATGTTTTACTAATATTAGAATTTATATTATCAAGTATTTTTTTACTATACCTAAATTTATTTTTTAGCAAATAAATAATTAAACTTGTAATATTTAAATCATTTCCAATTTTATCAATCAAATCATATTCTTCTTCTGATAATCCAAAAGTTAATTCATCTAAAAGAATAAGAACATTTCTAGATAGATTTAAATCTTTTAAATCTATACCATCAAAATTATTTTTTTTATACTTTATCCTATTTTTAATATACTGTATTAATATGTTATCAAATAATCTTCTACTCCTTGGGTATATTCTTACACCTTTAGAATCAACAGAAAAACTAGCTTTAACTAAATTATTTAATTTAAGATAATCTAATATTCTTTTATCACCTTTTAAAGGAATTTCATCAATATCCTTTTTTCCATAATTTAAATAATTATACTCAGATAAATCAACTTCATAATTAATTCCAACATTTTTTAAATTCATATTTACCAAATCACTTATTTTCGATAAAAATACATTTTTAGAAAAAGAACCAATTTTACTCATAAAACTTTCTTTAATATATCTACAGCTATAAACTCTCAAACTTTTTTCTAATATATCTAATTCATTTTCCCTATTATTTTTAAGTATTAAATATATCATATCTTCGGTATATAATTTTTCTTTTTTTTTCGATATATTTCTAAAATTATCATATCCTTTTTGTCTTATTGTATCACCAATACCATTTTTATCTTTAGTTTCTTCCTCATACTTATTTAATATATCATTTATATAGTCTTCATCTTCTTTAGAAATTTCCCTATTTGTTGTATCTTCTATATATTTACTTGCATTTTTCTTATACTTGTTAGAATTATACTTTTCTCTAAGTAAATCATTTATCTTATCATTACTTTTAACAATCTTTTTAGAAATATTCTCTTTGGATTTAATGATACCATTATTAATTCCATTATTATTATTTCTTCCAGATTTTGTAATTTCATTAGATTTTTTAGAATTTTTTATAAGCTCAACTACTAATTTGATAATATCCGGATCCTTTAATTTTTCTAATATGGATGCTATATCAGATTTACTATCTTGACCAAAGAAATCTTTTTTATCTTTTTCAGATAACTCTTTAATTATTTTATTATCCTTATCATTTTCTATAGGAATAACTACTTCTATTTCTTCTTTTTTCTTAAAAAGTTTAGAAATATCTATTAATTCAAATTGTTTTAAATATTCTGTAATTGGAACATTATGTTCATCGATATATATATGTTTTCTATTTTTTAAAAAATTAGTCAACCTCTCACTACCAAAAACATGAGCTGTAGATAATATTCCCGCTAAACTAATTTTAATATTTTTAGCTCTATAATCATTTATATTCATTAAATTTATATTTTTAGATTTAATATCCTTAAATTCAACCTCGTTATATTTATTTAAATATTTTGTACCTTTATCAATATATATTTCTTGATTTTCAAATTCATCTATTAAAGCGCTTAATTCCTTCATTAAATCTTTGAAAGTCATTATTATTAATTCGTCTTGCATAATATGACCTTCATGTGTATAAACTAAGTAGTCAAAGTCTGTATTAGGAAACTTTTCTTCAATTTTTAATTTACTTTGTTTATATCTTCCAAAATTAATATCATCAATCTCATTGTATGTTTTTAGCAAAAATACCTCTGAAAATTTATCAAAAAAATTTGAAATTTCTTGAGTAATATCTACATCTTCAAATTTTTTTAATTTCATTAATCCCCCTTTTAATCCTAATCATTGTGAATTTGTTTTCCCTTTAAAAATAAATTGCCTTGACTTATAATACTTAAATTTTTAGATTTACTTCTTAAGTCAATCTCATTACCAAAAATTTGTAAATCATCATTTGCTTCAATTGAAATATCAAGTTGTGAAGCTAAGCCTAATTTTTCTTTAGATGAAAATAACATATCTTTTGAATTTAAAACAAAATTGGTAGCTGATAATTCCATTTTATTTTTAAAATTAATAATGAATCTATCTTTATTAAAGTTAAAGTCTATTTCCTTATTTAAATAATTTCTTTTTTCTCCATCATTAAATCTTGAACTATTTTCATTTTCTAAACACCATGATGCTTTCATATTATTTTCATCTTCATTAATAAATATAACATCTACTATATCATTTATTTCTGGAGTAGGAAAAAGTCCTGTATTTGATTGTGAATAAAAGGTTTTATATGGTATATCTATATAATTTTTTCCAAAAGTTTGAATATTTCCATAATTTTCTTTTAAAAAATCACTAAAATCAACATGCATATATGCCTTTTCATCCTTTGAAAATAATTTAACTACTTTTCCTTTTAAAGAACTACCTGTTATATGTTTATTTTTAAGTGCTTTCAATTTGTATTCTCCAATTTTTGAACACTCAACTGTACAGAAAAATATATTATTTTTAAATTCTACCTTGGATTCATTTACTATAAATAAGCTGTCTTTATACTTAAAAACTTTACCCAATGAATGAATCTTATCATCTTTGAATCTTATCAATTTATTTCCGTTTCTGTTTATAACACTAACTTTACGCAACCTCTTCTTCCTCCGATAATTTTTCTTCCCCAATTAGCATTATTCCTTCTTTATTAATTAAAACTCTCTCATCAAAATCTGATAAAATTCTAACTAAAAATGACCAATCATCTTCATTATATTGATAATACACTCTTCCTATTTCCATATCTAAATTTTTAGATATATGATAATCAATCTCATAATCTTTCAATATATCTTCAACAACTTTCTTTACTGATAATGTTGTATCTTGATAAAGTCTAACTAAATTCTTATTTAATTTAAGCTTAATACTTTCATCTACTCCACTTAATCTTACGATTAAAGTTGATTCATCCAAAGTTTCAACCAATATTTCTTTAACTATTCCTTTAAATTCCTTTGTTTCAAATCCAATAATATTATACTTGATCTCTTTTTTTTCAAGTATATTTAATAAATCCTCTTCATATTTACTCTCACAAGAAAATATTATTATATCTTCTCCATGCTCATTATATTTACTAAGCGATTTAAAATCATGTATAAATATATTTTTTAATGTTAAATTGTCTAATTTTAAAGCTAAAGTTTCCATATTATTTCTCCCTTTTTATCTCAATTTTATTTTTTTCTAATAAGTTTTGCTTTAATAATATTGTATATTCACCTATGTTTTCTACATTATATTTTTTTATCATTTCATCAATATAAATATTATTAAAAATGTAATTAATTTTTTCATCTTCATTTAAAATCTCTTTAATTATTAACTTTCTATAATCATGTTTTTGAGATACCCATTCTAAAATACTTTCCAAAACTTTTTTACTTTTTTCTCTAATTTTACTATCATTTGGATCATTTAAAAACTTTATTCCTAAAGAAATTGATACCCCTTTATCTCCAACAATAAGGCTATCGTTATATGATTTAAAATTGTATTTTAAATCAAATATTTCAGATTTTTCAAGAACTATTTTTTCATTTTCATTTTCTATTAAAACATTAAAATTAAAAATAATATCCCCTCCCTAAAAAAATGTATTTTTATCTATCTTACCAACTTTATTATGATCAAGCACTGTAAAATGCTTTCCCCAATATATTTCAATCTTTTCAGTTTCTTCTAAAAAATACTTCTCTATAGTTAAAATAAATCTTTGTTTTTCCATATTAAACTTATCTGTAACATATATTACATATTTATTATTATCTATGTTTTTATAAAAAATATTTTTATCAAAAACTTCATTTACCATGTTTTTTAATACATATTCTAAATTCTTAGTTATTCTAAATTTCAATATATATTTAGCAATTATTTCTTTATAATCTCCTTCTAAATTCATATCGTTAATTATATAATCATAAATTTGCTCAAATATGGGTTTATTAACTCTTAAATCCATAGATGCAGCTAAGATGAATACTACATTTTTTTCATTTTCTGTTAATTCATTTATATCAACAAAGTCATAAAAATCTGGGTTTAAACTAGCAACGTATTTATCGTAATCATTTAAATATGCTGATACAAATTGCATTGTAGAAAAAAATGTACTACTATCTGTTTTTAATGTTTTAATAAGTTTAACATAACCATCATATAAGCCATATTCTTTTATATAATCATAAAGAACAAACCATGTATAATTATAAAAATAAGGTATTTTTCTTTCTAGTATTGATTTTGACATACATTAATATTTTTTTCAGGAAACAATTCTGTAAGAATTTGCTTTAAATAATTCATTACATCAATTTTAGAAAAACATTCATTACTAAAAATTATCTCCAAAAAAATCTCCTCCTTTCCTAAATTATTATTTTTTAAATTAAAATCATCAATATTTTCTTTAAGAAATGTATTTGAAACAATAATATTTTCAATACAAGCTTTATTGAAAATTTTGAAATAACCATAATTAATATTATTTGAAAACTCTACCTCTCTTTCCATGTTGTTTATTTTAATTAAACTCCATAATTTATATTCAGATCTATTAGTCCAAATTTTTAATGTATCATTAGTATTAATAATGCCATAAACATTTTTCTCAGTATCTGCAAGCAAATATTTTGAATCCTTATCTAAATTAAATATATATTCAAAATATATATTTTTTTCAGTTGGTCTTACTTTTTTAGTTGCAAAATAATTTATTTTTTCTATATTCCAGAAAATTTCATAGCCAATTTTTATTTTTTCATTATACTCTTGAAAATCAAATTCTAGATCTATACTGCTATCATTATGCAAATCATATAAATCAATATTGTCATAAATTGAAATTATTTTTATAAAATACATGCTATCAAAAATATGTAATGGTAAATAATTTATATATAAATTATTTAAATAAGCATAATTTTTAAGTATTTCAATTTCTTTTTTATATCTTGTATCTTTAACAAATTTAACTTTAAGCTCATTTATCAATCCATCCTTTGAATATTTAAGTATAAAAAATCTTTTTTCTATTTCTTCTCTCTCATTTTTATCTAATTTTAAATACGCTGTTGAAAGAATTTCTATATTTTCTTCTAACTCATATTTTTTTATCATTGATTCAAATTTTTTTTCTTTTGTATTTGTTATTAAAAATTTTATATTTATTTCATTATTTGAACTAAAAACCTTGTTATAGTCTTCTATAAATTCTTTTTCAAAAATTTTATTTCTAATATTAAACTCATTCAAAATTCTATTTATAGTGTCTATTCTTATTTCAAAATCTTCTGGAATTTCTTTTTCATCACTGCTTTTAACTGAGATTTTATCATTGCCTTTAAATATCCCCCTCATATTCACCTCTTTTCTTAATACCAATATACCTTCGATTTATAAATATGTCAAGTGTTGGATTAATGATTTCTTAATTTTAAATTCTTTTATTTTAATCAAAAAAATACTCTACTAAATCTATGATTTAATAGAGTATTTACTATATTGCAGCTTTAAAAAAATATGTTATTATTGCCACAATAAAGCCTGCAATAATTATCCCTAAAAAAATTGAAAAAAAACTTTTTTTGAAATCTATATCAAGCAATGAAGCTGCCAACATACCACTATATGCACCTGTACCTGGTAAAGGAATGGCAACAAATAAAAATAATGCTAAAAAAAATCCATTTCCACTCTTAGAAATTATTTTTTCTCCAGCTTTATGCCCTTTATCTAAAATCTTTTTAAAAATTTTACCAATATATTTATATTCTTTCCCAATTTCTAATATTTTTTTTGCAAAAAAATATACAAAAGGAATTGGTAAAATATTACCTATTATAGATACAATTATAGATGAATATAAAGGTAATTTCAATATTTGAGATACAGGGATGGCTCCTCTTAATTCTATAAAAGGAATTGCAGATATAATTAAAATATAAAAATATTTTACTAACATAATTCTCCTTGTTATTATAATTACCAATATTTTATCATAATATTTCTTTTTTTTCTATGTATTGACAATACCAATTCTTCTATGTATACTTTTACTGAGGTGTATATATGAAAAAAGAAATGAAAGAATTTATTACAACTTTAGAACTAATTATTTATGATCAAACTATCGAAAAAGTTTCATTAAATTTAATAGATAAAAGTGTTGAGGTTGAACAAGATGAAATTAAAATATTTATTGTTACAGAATTAATTCGTTTATATGAGAAAAATAATTTATACAATAAAAAAATTAAATTATTAAAATTTTTATCATTCAATAATATTATCAACAATAATTTTACATATATAGTTCAACTCTTCTTTATTTTAAATACTTATAAACCAGAAATGTATAAAGAAGATCTAGATAAGATGTTTAAAATTATTAAATCAAAAAATCAAGAAAATCTATTCTTCATAGAAATTTCAAATGTATATTTTAAAAATAAAATATTTGAACTTTCTGATTTCTACGCTTCTAAAATTCAACCTAAAAAAAATGATAAAATATATTTAAATGCACTATATAACAGAATTTTTTCTAATTATCATTTAAATAAAATAGATATAATGGAATTTTTGCATAAAGAAGTTAATAAATTTTTTGATATGAAAAATGAAAATATATTAAAAAATGAATTTATTTTAAATATTATCATTAAAAATTATTCTGAAGCATTTACAATAATTAATGATTTATCAGAAAAAACAAAAAAAATATAACTATCAAATAGACGCCTATATACTATCAATAATACTAGATAAAAAGAAATATATAAAAAAATATACTTCTCTTTTCATAAATGTAGATAAGACTAAATTTATTGAAGATGTAAATTCTTCAATATCAATTTTAGGTTTTTCTAATGCAGAAATAATCAAGATATTTAATACTATAGATGTAATTCAATTTAATTTTACTTAATAATTGAAAAAAAACAAAAATGTGATATAATTACATTAATGTGGGAGTGTTTTGGTTTTGACAGGATAAAAAGAACATAATTAGCAAGTAGAGATGGTATACTCTTTAAACACCATTAAAATATAATTGGAAAAAACAATTTTGCTTTAGCTGCTTAGTTCAGCTAACGTTATTATTTGAAGTGCCATTATTCAATTAATAACGTCATTTTAAATGGCTTACTAGTTAATATGATTATGTTTAGTTAGGAAATTATATAATCTCGCAAATAAAATTTTGTTCATTTAGTATTTATTTGTTAAAAAAATAAATGAAATAAACTTGTAGAAAATTATGCTTAGCTTTTATTTTGGACACGAGTTCGATTCTCGTCACTTCCACCACTTTTTTTAGAGAGGTATTTTATGAAAAAAGACGGAATATTTGAAACAATTAAATCATTTATTGATTTTCATTCTAGAAAAATAAGATTAAAATTAATATTTTATTCTTTAATAACCGGAATAATTACTGGAGTTATTGTCTCATCATATACTCTTTTACTTAGTAAAATTACAGTATTTAGAAATTATTTAATAGAAAAAAATATTAATTCTGCATTACCTCTAATAATTATTCTATTTATACTAGTCGCAATAATTATTCAATATACATTAAATAAATACCCCCTTATTTCTGGAAGTGGTATTCCTCAGGTTATGGGATTAATACAAAAAAAAGTAAAATTTAATTGGTTACCAGAATTAATTACAAAGTTTTTTTCTGGACTATTAGCTATATTCATAGGATTTTCACTTGGAAGAGAAGGTCCATCAATACATCTTGGTTCTTTAGTTGGTCAAGGTGTAAATGAAGTAAGTAAAAGAACTGAAGTTGAAAGAAAATATTTAGTAACTTGTGGTGCTAGTGCAGGTTTAGCAGCAGCTTTTAACGCTCCACTTTCAGGATCTATTTTTGCAATAGAAGAATTGCATAGATTCTTTTCACCAATATTATTAATATGTGTTTTAATTGCATCGTTATTTGCAAACTTAATTTCAAAATTATTATTAGGTTCTAAACTATCATTTGAATCTTTTAGCTTTATATCACCTGTAAATTTTGAATTAAAAGAAATACTATTACATTTAGTTCTAATTTCAATTTTATGTTTTATAATGGTTTTACTTGCATCTATATTTAACTATTCTATTATTAAATTTAAGGACACATATTCAAAAATTAAACTAAATAAATATACTAAAATATCTATAACTGCTCTATTTTCTTTACTTGTAATATACTTTCTACCCGATATTAGTGGTGGTGGACATCATATAATAGAACATTTATTAGATTATCATTCAACATTTAGGCTTCTTGGCCTTATTTTAGTAGGTAAATTCTTATTTACCATGATTTCATACTCTACTGGATCTCCTGGTGGAATATTTTTACCATTACTAGTAATAGGTGCATTAATTGGTAAGATTTATGGTTTATTTTTAGTAAATACATTTAATTTTTCAGAAGAATACATAACTTTATTTGTATTAATTGCTATGACATCTTACTTCACTGCAGTTGTAAGAACTCCTATAACAGGAATAATATTAATACTTGAAATGACTGGAAATTTTTCTAATCTATTTTCTTTAGTTATAACAGCTACTATTACATACGCTTTTTCTGAATTACTTAAACATAATTCAGTATATGAAGAACTATTTGAAAATATGTTTAAAGAAGATGATGATAAATATAAATTAATTGAAAAAAGTGAAAAAATAGTAACAATAAAGATTCCTGTTATCTCAGATTCTAAATTATCGAATAAAATGATTAGAGATATTGAATGGCCGCCAAACTTATTAATTATTGGAATTGAAAGATCTGGTAGTTCTCAATTCATTCCAAAAGGTGATACTGTAATAAAAGATTCAGATATACTTATTCTACTAACAGATGAAAATACTTCAAAAAGATATATGAATAAACTATCTGAATTATCTACTGAAAATATTGATATTTACAATATTTAAAAGGAGAAAATAATGGAAAATATTATACTAATGACTGATTCATATAAGTCATCACATTTTTTACAATATCCTGAAAACACTACATATATACATGATTATATAGAAAGTCGTGGTGGATTATATGGATATACTAAATTCTTTGGATTGCAATATTATTTAAAAAAATATCTAAGTAAAAAGATTACAATGGATATGGTAAATGAAGCTAATGATATTATGACACTTCATGGATTACCTTTTAATAAAGAAGGCTGGGAATACATTGTAAAGGAATTAGATGGTAAATTACCTCTAAGAATTAGAGCTGTTCCTGAAGGAGCAATAATTAAAAATCACAATGTTTTAGTTACTGTTGAATCTACTGATAGTAAGGTCCCTTGGATAGTAAGTTGGTTTGAAACATTACTTCTTAAAATTTGGTATCCAATTACTGTTGCAACTTACTCATATAAGATTAGGCAAATAATTTCATACTATTTAAATTTAACATCTGATAATCATGATGAAGAAATTGATTTTAAATTACATGATTTTGGATATAGAGGGGTTTCTAGTGAAGAAAGTGCTGGTATTGGTGGGTTAGCTCACCTTACTAATTTCAAAGGTACAGATACACTTAAATCTCTTGTTTTTGCTAGAAAATATTATAGTTGTGAAATGGCTGGTTATTCTGTTCCAGCTTCTGAACACAGTACTATGACATCTTGGACAAGAAATAATGAAACAGAAGCATATAGAAATATGTTGTATAAATTCCCTACTGGAATAGTTTCAATTGTAAGCGATAGCTACAATTACTACAATGCCATAGAAAATATATTTTCTAAAGATTTAAAAGAAGAAATATTAAAAAGAAATGGTATTATAGTAATAAGACCTGATAGTGGTGATCCTATAACAAATATTTTATTCACTTTAAAAATTGTTGAAGAAAATTTTGGTGTTACAATTAATTCAAAAGGTTATAAAGTATTAAATAATATTAGAATACTACAAGGCGATGGAATATATGAAGATAATGTTTGGGACATTTTAAAGTCTGTAAAAGAAAATGGCTACTCTGCTGAAAATATTTCTTTTGGTTGTGGTGGTTCTCTACTTCAAGGTAATAATCAATCAAGCATAAATAGAGATACTCATAAATTTGCAATGAAATGTAGTTGCGTAAAAATTAATAATAAGCTTGTGGATGTATATAAAGATCCTATAACAGATAAAGGAAAAGTAAGTAAAAAAGGTAGATTAGATTTAATAAAAAAAGAAAATGGTGAATTACAAACTATAAAAATTTCATATTTAGACGAAAATAACTACCATCCAAACTCTATTTTAAATATAGTATATGAAAATGGAAAAATAATAAAAGAATATACATTAGAAGAAATTAAGAATAATACTTATTTATTTTACACTCAAGAAAAATTAAATTCAAGATTATAAAAGGTGTGCTTCATAAATTTAATGAGGCATTCCTTTTTATTTTTATAATACTTGATAAATAATCTAAATTATAATATAATCATATCCAGGGAGATTTATATTAAAAAGCGCCAGAACTTTTATAAGTTGACGAGGATTGGAATTATCGAACTTTCGGCGGATATTCCAAAGGTGGTTACAACCATTACTGACAAAAACATAAAGCGATTTGTGTAACAAATAAGTAATAGTAACAATCTCCGATTTTATTATTCATAGGAGGTTTTTATGTGTGGAATTATTGGATATACTGGAAACAAATCAAATGCAGTAGATATCTTATTAGAAGGACTTGAAAAAATCGAATACAGAGGTTATGATTCAACAGGGATTGCTTTTATAACTGAAAATGGTATTCAAATAGAAAAAAAAGAAGGAAAACTTGATAATTTAAAAAATCATATGAAAAATTTCAATGTACTTTCTTCTTTAGGAATTGGTCATACTAGATGGGCAACCCATGGTATTCCAACTGATAATAATGCTCATCCTCATTATAGCGAAAAAAGAGATGCAGCGCTTATTCATAATGGAATTATAGAAAATTATGCTGAATTAAAAAAAGAACTAATAAATGATGGTGTAAAGTTTAGCTCAGATACAGACTCAGAGGTTGTAGTTCAACTATTTTCAAGATTATTTGATGGTGACCTATACTCTACTCTTAAAAAAGTATTGAAAAAAATAAGAGGAACATATGCTTTTGCATTAATTCATAAATATTTTCCAGAAAAAATGATTTGTTGTAGAAATCATAGTCCATTAATAATTGGTATAGGAGAAAATCAAAATTTTGTAGCATCTGATGTTTCTGCTATTTTAAAATATACAAATAATGTTATATATCTTGAAGATAAAGATATAGTAATATTATCTAAAGATAACGTAACTATATATGATAAAGATGAAAATATAGTTGAAAGAGAAATTAAAAAAATAGATTGGTCTTTTGAGCAAGCAACAAAATGTGGTTATGAGCATTTCATGATAAAAGAAATTGAGGAACAACCTGAAATAATAGATAAAATTTTAAATGTTTATGTGGATAAAGAAAAAAATATAAACTTTAATGAACAATTACAAACAATAAACTTTAATAATATAGATAAAATATATATTATAGGTTGTGGAACTGCATATTATGCAGGATTACAAGGACAATATTTTATAAAAGAAATGTTAGGTATAGATGTATTCACTGATATAGCATCTGAATTTAGATATAATAATCCTATAATAACAGATAAAACATTAGCTATATTTATAAGTCAATCAGGAGAAACTATAGATACTTTAATGTCTATGAAGTATGCCAAAGAAAAAGGAGCTAAAACATTAGCAATATCAAATGTTTTAGGTTCAACAATAACAAGAGAATCAGAAAATGTTATCTATACTCTTGCTGGACCTGAAATATCAGTTGCTTCTACTAAAGCATATAGCTCACAAGTTTTAATACTATATCTACTATCTTTATTTATGGGAAAGAAAATAAATAAATTAGATAAAAATAAATATTTACAATATATTTCTGATATTTCATTACTTAAAGAAAATACATTAGAATTAATTAAAAATAGAGAGAAGATTCACAACATTTCTATAAAAATAAAAGACATGAAAAATGGATTCTATATAGGAAGAGGAATAGATGAAAAAATTGCTAGAGAAGGTAGTTTAAAAATGAAAGAAATTAACTACATTCATACAGAAGCTATTCCTTCTGGAGAATTAAAACATGGAAGTATTGCTCTTATTGAACCTGGAGTTTTAGTTGTTTCAATTTCAACAAACTTAGATATGGATGAAAAAATTATTTCTAATATTAAGGAAGTTAAAGCTAGAGGTGCTTATGTAATAGGTGTTTGCAAAAAAGAAAGTCTAGTTTCAGAAGTTGTAGATGATGTTATACAAATAAATTCAACAGGAACATTATTAACACCACTTCTTGCAGCTATAAACTTACAATATTTAGCTTACTACACTTCTTTAGAAAATGGATATGATGTAGATAAACCTAGAAATCTTGCAAAATCAGTTACTGTAGAATAAAAAATAGAGAGATAATTGAACTTATACAGTTCATATCTCTTCTTTTTATTTATTATAAATTTTAAACTCTTCTATACAAATTATTTCATCAGTTGTTTCATTTAAAAATTCTATATCATGTGAAACAATAAATATTATATTATCTTCTGATTTCATTTTCTTAATTAATTTTGAAATTTTTAACATATTATTGTAATCCATTCCACTTGTAGGTTCATCAAAAAAGATAAATTTTGAATTTTTACATAAAACTGAAGCAATTGCAACTCTTTGTTTCTGACCACCAGATAAACTCATAGGATGTCTATCTTTTAGTTCTATAATTCCGAGTTCAGATAGTACTTGATTAATTGTGTTTTTATCTAAATTTTCAATACCTAATTTCATTTCTTCTTCAACAGAATCTGTAAAAAGTTGATTGTTAACATCTTGCATAACAAATGAAGAATTTTTTAATCTATCTTTTTTACTTATATGAATATTTTTAAATAATATCTCACTTTTTTCTTTATCTTTAAGACCTGTTATAACATGTAAAAATGTAGACTTTCCTACCCCATTTTCCCCTACTATTCCATAAATTTTTCCTAAACTAAATGAGATATTTCCCATTTTTAATATACTTTTATCATTAAATTTAAAAAGAAGTTTTTTAATTATTAGGTCTTTACCATTATTATTTTTTGACTTATTTAAAATAGGTCTGGTAATTGATCTAATACCCCACTCTATCAATTCATCATTTGTTAGTGATAAGAATTCATTTTTTGTAAATGTTTTATTTATTTCTCTATTTTTAACAATAAATACTCTATCTACAATATCCATTAAATAATAGATTCTATGCTCTGCAATAATAAGAGTTATACCTTTACTTTTCAATATTTCAAGCATTTCTTTTAATATATCAATATATTTATTATCTAAATTAGAAGAAGGTTCATCAAGAACTATTATCTTACAACCTGAAATATAGCAAGATGCAATACATAGTATCTGTTTTTCCCCACCAGATAATTCAAAAATATCACGACCTAATAAATGTTCTATTGGAAGAATTTTTAACATATTTATCATACGAGCTTCCATTTCTTCTCTATCAAGCCCTATATTTTCAAGATAAAATAATAACTCTAACGTAGTATTAATATTGAAAAAATGTGTTTTAGGATTTTGAAAAATACTTGATATTAATAATGAAATTTCATAAAGCTCCATATTTTTTATTTCTTGTCCATTTACTTTTATACTTCCTTTAATATGAGCATTTTCATATTGAAAGGCTAAACCATTAATAGAATTTATAATAGATGATTTACCACTACCACTCTCTCCTGTTAATAAGACACATTCACCTTCATTTATTTTAATAGAAATATCATTCAATACTTTAGTTTCTTGTGAATATGATAAAGATAAATTTTCTAATTTAATCATAATAAACCTCCTATTACTAAACCTATTATTGTAATTGCATAAATAAAGTCAATTAAATTTATGCTTACAGTAATATACCTTGTTTTTTTAACAGGATTTGCAATGCATCTTGTTTCAGCAGATTTTGCTATATCATCTGCAATATTTGACGAAATAATAAGTAATGGAACTACTACATATTCTAAATATTTGATTGGATTTTTAATTTTTATTCCTCTTATTCTCATAGCCATCTTTATATTATTTCTCTCTTCTTTAAATGATGGAAAAAATCTAAACATTACTGCAACAGGTATAGATATTATATTAGGTATTCTTAAATAATCCATAGAAGAAATAATACTACCTACATCTGATGTTTTAATTAAAAATTTTCCAGCAGAATATGGGATATAAAACATACGAAGTACAAATAATAAAGAAAATATCATTTTTAATATAAATGGTAATTTCTGTAAAATAGTAAAATTGGGAATAAAAAATAGTAAGGAAAAAACAATAATATTTTTTATTCCTTCTTTTTTTAATCCATTAATAAAATACATAAACGAAATAACAAATATAATTGCTATTTCAAAATAACTATTTATTGAATGTATTACTGTAATCCCTAAAAACCCAACAACTAAAAATTTCGTTATTGGGTTTGGATTTAACTTATTTGTTTTAATAAAATTCATTAAATAATACCTGCTTTTTCAAAATGTTTTTTAAGTAATATTTTACCAATATATGCTCCAATTATTCCACCAATAATAGAACCTAAATAAACTAATAACATATTAGGATAAGAAATTAATTTTTCTAAAATATCAACGTATTCTTTCCCCATCATCATAGAAAGTTCTATATATTTTTCTCTTGCTAAAAGCATTTGCATAAGTGAACCACAAATCCATGTATTAAAAATAGCAAATGCAAACATATTATATTTATATGAATTATAATTTCCTACTCTTCTTATCATTTCAGCTATAAACATCACAATAATTGCATGAACTAAAATTACATAAGTATGCCCCATAGAAAACATAATAAATGGTGAAAAAATACCAAATATAAACAATGCCCAAGGCTTTTGTACCTTTGTCATAAATAACATAACTATAGTTCCTGTAAAAATTCCAAGAATAGTTGGAAAAACTAAAAATAAAATTGGAACTATTCCCATCATCCCTATAATAAACATAGAAATAAAATAAATAATTGAAAATACACCTATTGTAACTAAATCTTTAATTTTTAATTTATTATTTTTCATATTAATCCTCCTAGTAAATAAATTCATCTGCTAATTTTGTTTTTTGAATTAAATTTCTATAAACACTTGAACTCACTAAAAGCTCATCGTGTGTTCCTGTTTTTTCAACATATCCATTACTAATTACTACTATTTTATCTACATTTTCAATTGATTTTAATCTATGTGAAATAATTATAACTGTCTTATTTTTAATTAATTTATTCAAACTATCTTGAATTTTCTTTTCATTATCTATATCAAGACTTGATGATATTTCATCTAATATTAATATTGGTGCATTTTTTAAAAATGCTCTAGCAATAGAAATCCTTTGTCTTTCTCCACCTGATAATTCTGATCCATTTTCACCAATTTTAGTGTTAAATCCATCAGGAAGCTTTTCTATAAAATCCATACAATTAGCGAGCTTTGCTGCATTTTTTACTTCTTCATCAGTTGCCATTTCATTACCTAAACGTATATTTTCTAAAATACTTGTATTAAAAAGAACAACTTCTTGAAAAACTATAGAAATATTTTTAAATAATGATTCTGTTGATACATTTTTTATATCTTTGTTATCAATCAAAATGCTTCCACTATCATAATCATAAAGTCTAGATATAAGTTTTAATATAGAAGTTTTACCTGAACCCGAAGTACCAACAAGAGATGTAACTTCTCCTTGTTTAGCTGTAAAACTTATATTTTTTAATACTTGCACTTCATTATCATAAGAAAATGATACATTTTTAAATTCTATATCATAATTATAGAAAATTGTATCTTTCCCTTCTTGAATAACTGCATTTTTAAGATCTTTAATTCTTCTAACAGCAGGTTCAATATGAAACATTTCAAGTAATCCTTCTTTAGAAATATCAAATAATTCTTTTATTTTTATAGAGGCAAGTATATATCCTATTAAATATATAAAGCTTATTTCACCATGAATAAAAAGATATATTCCAACTAATATTATCACAGCTACACTTATATAAGAAAAAAATGTAGATATAGACAAGATCAATACTAATCCTAATTCAACTTTAAAATGAATTTTTTCACTCTCTTCCATTCTTTTATATAAAATTTCTTTCACCTTATCAGATTGATTAAAGCTACTTATTTCTTGCTGTAATTCAATGGTTTCTTGAAATAGTTCTGAATTATCTCTTAATACATTAAAATAATTACTATTAGCTGAAATTCTTTTTTTCTTTGATAAGGGTAAGATTATAAAACTTAAAAGTGTTGGTATAATAACAGCTAACCCTAACTTCCAATTACCTATTAACATTATAAATCCCATAAGTGGAAAAAATAAATATAATCCAAGAACTTTAGGAATAGAATGACTTAAAGCATGTTCAATATCTGCCACATCAGACATAATAGTTTGAGATAAATCAGATAAATTATTTTTTGAAAAATAAGCAATAGGAATATTTGATAAAGATTTCGCAATATCTTTTCTCAAATTTGCAGATTCTTTATAAGTCGTGTTGTATAAATTAATATATTCATTTGATAATAATATATACATTAATATTAAAGTTAATATCGATATAAATATATATTTCCATGTACTAATAACATTTAATAAAACTAAGTGATTTATTAATGTCATTAAAATATACATTGGAAATAAATTAATACAATATGTTAAAAAACAAAAAATTGTTGCTTTTATTAAATTTTTTGCACCTTGCTCAGATAGAGAATAACGTTTTCTAAAATAATTTTTCATTTGATACCCTCCATTCATTTGCAATTTCATATAAATTAAATAATTTAGTATATAAGCCTTCTTTATTTAATAAAGTCTCACTATTTCCTCTTTCCATTAATTTACCATTTTCTAAAACAAGTATCTCATCTACATTTTTTATACTACTCATTCTATGAGCAATCATAATTACCGTCTTATTTTTCATTAAATTTTTAAAAGCTTTTTGTAATTCATATTCATTATCAGCATCAATAGATGCACTAGCTTCATCCATAATAATAATTGATGATTTTTTTAAAATAGCTCTTGCAATAGCTATTCTTTGTTTTTCTCCAAAAGAAAGATAAACACCTTTTGTTCCTATAATTGTATTTTCTCTATCTTTAAATTTATTTATTATTTCATCACAACCAGCAAGAGTAATTGCTTCCATAATATCTTCTCTGCTAGCATTTTCATTAGCTATAGAAATATTATCATATATAGATTTTTTAAATAGCTTGCTATCCTGAAATACAAATGAAATATTATTTATAATGGCCTCTTTTGTATATTCTTCAAGTGGATATCCACCAATTTTAATAGCTCCTCCATCTACTTTATAAAATCCTGATATAAGTTTAGCAACTGTAGATTTCCCTGAACCAGAATGACCTACTAATGCATATATCCTATTTTCTTTTAAACTAAACGATAAATTTTCTAGTACTTTCTTTTCTCCATATGAAAAACTAACATTATCAAATTCAATATTAAAATTATCAAAATTATTTCTTTTACCATATGTTAATTTATCTTTTAACATTTCATTATATAAATTTTCTAAATTATCAATAGCATAATTTGCATCAAAAATATACATATTTACCCACATAATTTTCATAAATGCTATCATCATTGCACCACTTAGTAAAAACATCATGATAAATTCTACTGCAATTAACTTAGGCTCACTTATATTTATCAAGAAAAAACTAAAAGGAATAGTAATAATATCAATTAATCCTAAAAATATTAGTTGATATAAAACATAAGGTTTTTTACAAGAAATAGAATAATTATATGCATATTTTGAATAGTTAATAATTGATTCATGAAGTTCTTTAAAAGATTTCAGTTTTATTCCAAAAATTTTAACTACCTGCATACCTCTAATATATTCAACTGTTTCTGAACTCAATCTATCAAGAGAACTTTGATATAGTTTCATAAATTCTCCATTCCCCATCATATTTTTTAATATACACGCAGTTATAATTGATAAAGTAATAATAACTATTCCTAAACGAAAACTAATAACAAATGATAGCATAAATATCAAAAGAGGAGTTAAAAAGGCCTGAGCATTATCTGGAATCATATGTGCAACAACCATATGAGTTTTAGAAGCATTATTATCTATAGTTTTTCTAATATATCCCGATGAATATAAATCAAAAAATCTAAAACTTGAATCTGTTAATCCATCAATTCCTCTCTTTCTTAAATTTGTTTCTAAAATGTAAGCCAATTTATGAGAAATAAGTAATGAAAAAATATAAATTAAAGCACTCAAAGTTAAATATATTACAATTTTTATTGAATAATAATATGCATTTTCAAAATCATTATTTACAATAATTTCACTAAAAAAATTGTATATATGATAATATCCATATACCATTAAAAATGAAGAAATGCACGATAATATTAAAGAAAAATAAGCTATTACCTTATGATTTGGAATATAACTAAACAATTTCTTATAAACTCCCATTCTAATCTTCCCTTTCTAATATACTAATAAACATTTTTTCTAATAAATGTCTATTTTTCTTAAAATTTTCTCTTGCTTCTAAAACATTAGATGCAACTATTAATGCATTAATAAAATCATTAACAAATAAAAAAATATTAGTTTCAAATAATCTAGAATCATCATCAAAAATAATCTTTAATCTTTCTTTAGTTTTTTCTTGAAGATATTCCATAAGATCATTTAATTCTGGTCTTCTCTTTTTAGAAATTAAGAATTCAACATAAAGTGGCATATATGGATTTTCATCTATAATTTTATCAACAATTTGTTTTGCTATAAACTGATTATTTGATAAATTCTTACGTTCATTTAAATGCTTTTTTATTATCTCATTCCTATATTCAATTCCAAAAAGCATAATATCTTTAAAAATTTCTATAACATTTTTGTAATAATGATACAGTCCTCCCCTAGATAAGGTAATTTCAGAAATAATATCTTCCATAGTAGTATTTTCTAATCCTTTTATTGTAATTATTTTCATAGCTGCTTCCATAATTTCTTTTTTTCTTTCAGCTTCATTCAATCTTTTTGCAGGACACATATTTATCACTCCTTCTTACCGACACAAGTGTCGATAGCTTATTATATATCATTTTATTTACATTAACAAGTACTTTTTAAAATTGTTTTTTACATTAATATTAAAAAATAAAAAACGACAGATAATAAAACTGTCGTCTTAAGAATATTTTATATCATTTATTTAAAATAGTATAAGTGATAAAATAAGCATAAATATTACTCCAGCTATCATAGGAACTGAAGTTCTTTTAACAAGATTAATAGGCTCTTCCTTAACAGCACCAGAAACAATCATAATAACAGCTGAAACTGGTGAAACAGCACGTAATAAATTACCCGATAGACCTAATGGTATAGAAATTGCAATAGGTGAAATTTTTGCTGCCATTGCTAAAGGTACTAAAAGTGGTACTAGAGCAAAGAATAAAGCTGTTCCACTTCCACTTAATAAAACTATTAAACTTGAGAATATCACTAAAATAATAGGTAATAAAATACCAGAAGCACTAGTTTTAGTCATAACTTCTTGTAATATATTTATTAACCCAATACCTTTTAACCCGTTAACGTAAGTAGATGCTGCTACTAATAGTACAACTATTCCCATAGAATTTCCCATACCTTTGAAAAATTGTTCTACTGATATTAAAGAGCTATTAACATTTCTATTTTTAATAATTTCTATTAATATAGTAATTATTACTGAAATAATCGTTACAGATAAAACACTTAAAGGTAATTTTATTTTTGTAATACTTTCTAAAACAAAACTTATAAATAATATTAATATTGGTAATAAAGGTAATAATGAATATACTAAATTAAAAGGTTTTTCTTCTTTTAATTTAGTTTCATTTTCTTCAAAGTTATTATTTAATAATTGCTTTTTATCACAATATTTTTGCCATAACATATGTACAATAGACATAAAAAATAGAGTTGGTATAGATATAAGTGCATGTGAACCAAAAACATAACTTTCAACAGATATTCCTAATTCAGCAGCTACAGCTACATTATCTGAACCTAATGGTGTTGGCATAATTGTTGCAGTAGTTGCTATAACAGCTGCTGCTGTTAAATTACTCATTCCTGATTTTCTTAAAACTGGGAATAATGTAGCAATTAAAATAATTGCTAAATTTGAAGCACTTGGAATAACTAATGATAACAAGTTCCCTAATAGGAAAACTATAGGTACTAGTATATAAACTGATTTAACTTTTTTAAGAGGCTTAGTTAATAATCTAACTGTCATATCATTTGCACCAATTGTACTCATATATGCTGAATATCCACCTAAAATAAATATTACTAATCCTGCTCCACTAAGTGTTATACCAAATTGTTTTATTATTAAATCAATAGGCTTTAATAAAAAATTAGTGTATTCTCCTTTTAATATTTGTTCTATATATAATAGCAATAATCCTATCCCAAACAAAGTTATTTTGATATCATGCTTTTTTAACAACATGTATCCAACAAATAAAACTGATAAAAATCCTATAATAACTACAAACATAATTAAACTCCTTATCTACAATTATAAATTTCATTCATAAACCATTTTTTAAACATATCAGCATCGATGTCAACTGTAACAGTGACATTAGGTTCTTTTCCCAATTTATTTCTAAGATCAACAATAGTTGCTCCAGATGTAAATTCACCTTTTGTTTCTATTCCTACAAATAATTTTTGAGATGTAAACATATTAGGTTCTAATAAATAAGCTATAGCACAACTATCATACATTTTTAATCCTGTATTAAAACTTCCACCTCTATATGTTTTAAATAAAGTATAAAACATATCTCCTATCTTATGTAAATTTTTGATTTTTTCTGAATCTTCTGGATAAACTAAGGCCTTTAATCCAACATCTAATGTAACCATAGTTATAGAAATACCTGATTCAAATACTACTTTAGCTGCTTCTGGATCTACATCTATGTTAAATTCAGAATAAATTCCTGAATTACCACGACCTATAGCTCCACCCATAAGAACAATTTCTTTAATTTTATTTTTAACTTGTGGATAAGTAAGAAGCAACAAAGCAATATTTGTTAAAGGTCCTATAGGAACTAAAGTTATTTTTTCTTCAGATTTCATCAAAACTTCTTTCATAGCTTCTACTGCATTTATTTTCAATAAATTTTTTCCATCAGTTTCTGGAAAAGTATATGCTCCCATACCACTATCTCCGTGAACTCCAGAAGCATCAATAGGATTTCTAAATAAAGGTTTTTCCGCTCCCTTTGCAACAGGAACTGATTTATTATAGAAATCTAATAATTGCAGTACATTTTTTGTAACTTTTTCTATGCTAACATTTCCTGCAACTGTACTTATTAATTTCACATCTAATTTATCTGAATGTAATGCTAAAGCTAATGCAACAGCATCATCAATTCCAGGATCTGTATCAATAATTATAGGTATTTTAGACATTTTAGTCCTCCTTCTTAAAATTTATAATTTCATTTAAATTTTTAACGCCAATTCTAGCTCCTTTTTTTAAACATGTTAATGCGCCTGAAATATTTGAATAATATAGTTTTTTTTCAATAGGTATATCCATAGATAAACTTCTAATAAACATTCCTGTAAAAGCATCTCCTGCTCCTGTACTATCCAAAGCATGAATATTAATTCCTTGTGAAAAAACACTATCTGATTCATTAATTAAAACACTTCCTCTACTCCCAAGTGTAACAACTAAATTTTTTAATCCATACCCACTTAAAATTTTAAAGATCTTCTTACAGTCTTCTAAGTTTTCAGGATATATATTAGATAAAGTTTCAGCTTCTGTTTGATTAACTATTAAATAATCAATTAATTTATACATTTTTTCATCTATTTTCATAGCAGGTGATGGATTAATTATTACTTTCATAAATTAAATTATTAGAGCTTGAAAAAAATATTTAAAATTAATAAAGAAGATAAAATATATTTTATCTTCTT
>NZ_LKKV01000092.1:0-1206 GCF_001902585.1 Streptobacillus notomytis
TTGTTACTGATTCTTTTCCATCCTTACCTTTTACAGTTACTCCTGATTTTTCAATTGTTGTACTTGTTTTATCTGCTGAATTTTCATCTTTAGGTCCAAATGTAAGTTTATCTCCTGTTAATTTAGATTTACTATCATTACTTGTAACTTCTACACCATCAGACATTATTTTTGTTTTCTTTCCATCTACTTCTTTAGTCTCTATGCTATTTAATCCTTTAATGTCTTCTGCAAGCTTAACATCTAAGCCATCATTAGATGAATTTTTTTCAACTTTAATATTATTAGCAGCTGTATTTCCAGTGACATTTCCTTCACCTTGAATTTTTAAGGTTTGCCCTAATTTTCTTTCTATTTTATTTACATCTCCATCATCTCCATGGAATGATATTGCTTTATTCTCTAAATTCTTTAGGTTTGTTGTAGATGTATTTATAGCATCATCTAAAGCTTTTAAAGCATCTCCTACATTAGTATAATCTTTAGAATTTTCATCACCAGCTTTTAGGTTATATTTAGGTCCTGTAACTGAGCCATTTTCTATCTTTGCTCCCCCACCTAAAGTTTTTAAATAATCTTTAAGTTGAGATACATTTACAGCATCATTGTCTTCTATTCCATTAGCTACATTTGATATCTTTATATTTTCTCCAGAATTAGCAAATTTTAATTCTTTTCCTCCAACTTTTAATGTAGTCACAGTTGAATTATTATTTCCATTACCAAATATTAAGCTATTATCACTATCTTTTCCAATAGTTGTTGCACCCATTAAAGAATCTTTTGTTAGCTCTAATTTACTACCATTTTCTGATATACTTATCTTATCTGGTGTAATTTTAGTTTCTTTTCCATTCTTTTTAACCGTTATACTTTCTAGGTTTACTAAATCTTTTGATAATCCTATTGTTAATTTCTTGTTATCTTTATCTGTTGTTACTTTTATATTATCCTTAGCAGTTGTTTCATTAACTGTTCCTTCTCCCAAAATACTAAGTTTTTCACCTAATTTAATTTTTACTTCATTATTTGAATCATTACCTGTAACTGTAAGCAATTCTTTACCATTTAATAAGCCTGAAGAAAGCTTTTTAAGTTGAGCCACATTTACTGCATCTGTATCCTTTTCTCCTGCTGCTACTCCCGTTATTCTTCTAGTGTCATTTGATCCATTACCTATAGCAAGTTCTCCCTTAGTTGGTTTCC
>NZ_LKKV01000093.1:0-2061 GCF_001902585.1 Streptobacillus notomytis
ATTGCCATTTCCTTTTGGCATTAAGTTTACTGTTACGTCAGTACTATCTACTGGAGTTAATTGGTTATTTCCATTTCCATTAGCATTATTTTTAGGTTTGTATTTATTTTCATTTGTATCATAATAGAAGTTTTTAAGTTCAGATTCTTTGTATAACTTATTGTCTTGTCCTCTTACAACTTTTTCATTATTATTTGTTGAATATTCAAATGGCCCATTAGCTATTTCTTTTATCTTATTATCTACATAGTTCTTGTTAACTGCTATGCTTCCATCTGTTTCATCTGGTGATATGTCTTTAAGTCCTGTTATAGAACCTTTTTCACCATCTATTTTTATTGAGTCTTTTCCATCTTTTCCTTTTACAGCTATTGTTCCACCATTATCTTCAGCTTTTATTGTTACTGATTCTTTTCCGTCCTTACCTTTTACAGTTAATCCTGATTTTTCAATTGTTGTGCTTGTTTTATCCTGTGAATTAGTGTCTTTTGGTCCAAATGTTACCTTATCTGCTGTAAGATTAGATTTACTATCATTACTTGTAACTTCTACACCATCAGGCATTATTTTTGTTTTCTTTCCATCTACTTCTTTAGTCTCTATGCTATTTAATCCTTTAATGTCTTCTGCAAGCTTAACATCTAAGCCATCACCAGCTGTATTCTTTTCAACCTTTATGTTATCTTTTGCTGTTCCACCTGAAACTGTTCCCTCACCTTGTATCTTTAAAGTTTCTCCTAGTTTTTTACTTATTGATTGTCCGTCATTACCTTGGAATGATATTTGTTTATTTTCAAATTTTGTTAAATTTTCTTTTGATTTATTTATAGCATTATCCAATGCTGTTAAAGCATCTCCTACATTAGTGTAATCTGTTGCAGAATCATTTCCAGCTTTTAGGTTATATTTAGGTCCTGTAACATTACCATCATTGCCTATTGTTGCTCCTCCACCTAAGGCTTCTACATATTTTTTAAGTTGTGATACATTTACAGCATCTTTATCTGATGTTCCATTTGCTACATTTGATATCTTTATATTTTCTCCTGATTTAGCAAATTTTAATTCTTTTCCTCCAACTTTTAATGTAGTAGTTGAATTATTGTTTCCATTACCAAATATTAAGCTATTATCACTATCTTTTCCAATTTTAGTAACTCCTGTTAAAGAATCTTTTGTTATTTCTACTTTATCATTACCATTTTCTATAGATATCTTATTTGCAGAAATAGTTGTTTTATCTCCATCTTTATTGCTTATTTCACTAGATGAAGCTGTTATGCTATTTTTATCTTGTTTTCCACCAGTTTTATCCATTAATGTTATATCTGTTTTAGTTAAAGTAGTTGTTTTATTACCATTACCATCTTTATCTGTAATCTTTAACTCTCCTGCTGATAATGTTGTCTTATCTACATTATTTTTTAATTCTACATTTTCAGATGTAACTGATGTTTCTTTACTATCTTTACCTGTAACTTTAAGTCCGTCTTTTGATAATATTGATTGTCCATCATTTGCATTCTTTTTAGTAGTTATACTTTCTATTTCAACTAATTTTTCAGCTAATCCTATTGTAAGTGTCTTACTATCTTTATTTGTGCTAACTATTAAGTTATTTTTAGCCGTTCCACTAGTAACTGTTCCTTCTCCTACAATACTAAGCTTTTCTCCTATTTTAACAACAGCTTCTTTACCATCATTTCCAGAAAATTTTAACTCTTTATCATTTAATAAGCCTGAAGCAACTTTTTTAAGTTGAGCTACATTTACTGCATCTGTATCCTTTTCTCCTGCTGATACTCCTGTTATTCTTCTAGTGTCAGTTGATCCATTACCTATAGCAAGCTCTCCCTTAGTTGGTTTCCATATTGAATCATTTTCAGTTGAATTTGTATTTTTAGTAACATCATAGCCTGCTTTACTTATATCAGCCGTATTCTTAGAAAAGCTACCTAACACTATACTATCTTTAGCTGTTGCTTTTGCTCCATTTCCTATTGCTATTGCATTTTCTGCATCTTTTTCAGTACTAGCATCATATCCTATAGCTATAGAATT
>NZ_LKKV01000094.1:0-1701 GCF_001902585.1 Streptobacillus notomytis
TTGGTGAATAGTCAAATGGTACATTAGCTATTTCTTTTATCTTATTGTCTACTTAGGTCTTATTCACTGCTATGCATCCATCTGTTTCATCTGGTGATATGTCTTTAAGTCCTGTTATAGAAGATTTTCCTCCATCTATTTTAATAGTTTCTTTTCCATCTTTATCAGATAATTTAATTATTCCACCATCTGTGCCATTTCCAGCTTTTATTGTTACTGATTCTTTTCCGTCCTTACCTTTTACAGTTAATCCTGATTTTTCAATTGTTGTACTTGTTTTATCCTGTGAATTAGTGTCTTTTGGTCCAAATGTTACCTTATCTGCTGTAAGATTAGATTTACTATCATTACTTGTAACTTCTACACCATCAGGCATTATTTTTGTTTTCTTTCCATCTACTTCTTTAGTTTCTATACTGTTTAGATTTTTTAAATCCTCAGCAAGTTTAATATCTAATCCATCACCAGCTGTATTCTTTTCAACCTTTATGTTATCTTTTGCTGTTCCACCTGAAACTGTTCCCTCACCTTGTATCTTTAAAGTTTCTCCTAGTTTTTTACTTATTGATTGTCCGTCATTACCTTGGAATGATATTTGTTTATTTGTAATATCTGATAAATCTTTCGATGATTTATTTATAGCATTATCCAATGCTGTTAAAGCATCTCCTACTGTCTTATGATCTGTTGTATTTGTACTTCCAGCTTTTAATTTATATGTTGGTCCTGTAACATTACCATCATTGCCTATTGTTGCTCCTCCACCTAAGGCTTCTACATATTTTTTAAGTTGTGATACATTTACAGCATCATTGTCTTCTATTCCATTAGCTACATTTGATATCTTTATATTTTCTCCTGACTTAGCAAATTTTAATTCTTTTCCTCCAACTTTTAATGTAGTAATTGAATTATTGTTTCCATTACCAAATATTAAGCTATTATCACTATCTTTTCCAATAGTTGTTGCACCCATTAAGGAATTTTTTGTTATCTCTACTTTATCATTTCCTTTTGATACACTTATTTTGTCTGCCGTTATTTTAACACTATACCCTTCTTTATTTTTTATCTCACTTGATGATGCTGTTATGGTATTTGTATCATTTTTACTCTTACCATTTTCTTCTCTTGTATCAGTAATTGTTATAGATTCCTTATTTAATACATTCTTTTGTTTTTCTTGTGTAGCTGTTAATCCACCATCATTAATTTCTAATCCTTGTGGCGTTAATTTAGATCTATCTGTTTTATTATTGGTTTCTATAGCATCTAATGATATAGCTGTTTCCTTACTATCTCTTCCTGTAATCTTAAATTCTTTTGATGACAAAACAGAAGAATTACCATTAATATCCGTTTTTGTTGTTATGCTATCTATATCAACTAATTTTGCAGCTAATCCTATTGTTAATGTCTTATTAGTTTCATCTGTTGTTACTTTTATATTATTAGCTGCTGTTGTTCCATTAACTGTTCCTTCTCCTACAATACTAAGCTTTTCTCCTATTTTAACTTTAGCTTCTTGTTTGTCATTTCCAGAAAATTTAAGTTCTTTATCATTTAATAAGCCAGAAGTTACTTTTTTAAGTTGAGCTACATTTACTGCATCTGTATCTTTATCCCCTGCTGCTACTCCTGTTATTCTTCTAGTGTCAGTTGATCCATTACCTATAGCAAGCTCTCCCTTAGTTGGTTTCC
>NZ_LKKV01000095.1:0-5079 GCF_001902585.1 Streptobacillus notomytis
AAATAAAAATTTTCAAAAAACCCCTTGACAACAGAGAGGGAGTTATGCTAATATAATGAGGTCCACCAGAGGGAAAATAGGTGAGACAAGGACAATGGAAAGAGAAGGAATAGATAAAGCAAACAAGATATAAGGAAGTCAATTTAGAAGGAAAAGAAGACTGAAAAAGGTGAAGAAGTAAAGAAGAGATATAGAGATATATTGAATGAAGAGTTTGATCCTGGCTCAGGATGAACGCTGACAGAATGCTTAACACATGCAAATCTATGTTAATTATGTAAGCTTGCTTAGATAAGAGACATGGTGGACTGGTGAGTAACGTGTAAAGAACTTACCTCTTAGACTGGGATAACCATTAGAAATGATGGATAATACTAGATATTATTAGAAGTGGGCATCTACTTTTAATGAAAGGAGAGATTGCTAAGAGAGAGCTTTGCATCCTATTAGCTAGTTGGTGGGGTAAAGGCCTACCAAGGCGATGATAGGTAGCCGGCCCGAGAGGGTGAACGGCCACAAGGGGACTGAGATACGGCCCTTACTCCTACGGGAGGCAGCAGTGGGGAATATTGGACAATGGAGGAAACTCTGATCCAGCAATTCTGTGTGCACGAAGAAGGTTTTCGGATTGTAAAGTGCTTTCAGTAGGGAAGAAGAAAGTGACGGTACCTACAGAAGAAGCGACGGCTAAATACGTGCCAGCAGCCGCGGTAATACGTATGTCGCAAGCGTTATCCGGAATTATTGGGCTTAAAGGGCATCTAGGCGGTCTAACAAGTTGAAGGTGAAAAGCTGTGGCTCAACCATAGTCTTGCCTACAAAACTGTCAGACTAGAGTACTGGAAAGGTGGGTGGAACTACACGAGTAGAGGTGAAATTCGTAGATATGTGTAGGAATGCCGATGATGAAGATAACTCACTGGACAGAAACTGACGCTGAAGTGCGAAAGCTAGGGGAGCAAACAGGATTAGATACCCTGGTAGTCCTAGCTGTAAACGATGATCACTGGGTGTGGGGGTATAAGCCTCTGTGCCGAAGCAAAAGCGATAAGTGATCCGCCTGGGGAGTACGTACGCAAGTATGAAACTCAAAGGAATTGACGGGGACCCGCACAAGTGGTGGAGCATGTGGTTTAATTCGACGCAACGCGAGGAACCTTACCAGATCTTGACATACTCGGAATAAGATGGAAGCATCTTAGTGCCTTCGGGAACCGAGATACAGGTGGTGCATGGCTGTCGACAGCTCGTGTCGTGAGATGTTGGGTTAAGTCCCGCAACGAGCGAAACCCCTATCATTAGTTGCCATCATTAAGTTGGGGACTCTAATGAAACTGCCCGCGACGAGCGGGAGGAAGGTGGGGATGACGTCAAGTCATCATGCCCCTTATGATCTGGGCTACACACGTGCTACAATGGGTAGTACAAAGAGGAGCTAAGCAGTGATGTGGAGCAAATCTTAAAAGCTACTCTCAGTTCGGATTGAAGTCTGCAACTCGACTTCATGAAGTTGGAATCACTAGTAATCGCAAATCAGCAATGTTGCGGTGAATACGTTCTCGGGTCTTGTACACACCGCCCGTCACACCACGAGAGTTAGTTGCACCTGAAGTTACTGGCCTAACCGTAAGGAGGGAAGTACCTAAGGTGTGATTAGTGATTGGGGTGAAGTCGTAACAAGGTATCCGTACCGGAAGGTGCGGATGGATCACCTCCTTTCTAAGGAGAATACAACATATTTAAATTGACTCTGGTTTGTTTGCTTTATTTATTCCTNNAATAAAACATAGGACAATGACAAATGAATAGTAAATAAGGTAAAGAATTACAACTTTAAACAGAATGAAAGCAAGAAAGAAGTTAAACTGTAAGAAGAAAATAAAAAAAGATGATTAAAAAGCTAATTAAGGGCACATGGAGGATGCCTAGGTAGTAAAAGCCGAAGAAGGACGTGATAAGCTGCGAAAAGCTTAGGGGAGTTGCATATGAGCGTAGATCCTAAGATATCCGAATGGGGAAACCTACTTGTTGGAAGGACAAGTGAGAGATAGGTAAGCTAGCGAACTGAAACATCTAAGTAGCTAGAGGAAAAGAAAGTAAAAACGATTCTCTTAGTAGCGGCGAGCGAAGGGGGAAGAGCCTAAAACATGGTGGTGTTAAACTTGGCGAGGTTGCCATCATGTGGTAGAGGGAGATATTTGTTGAGATAGCCATAATCAAGATATATGTTATAGGTAAACGGAACATGGTTGGAAAGCCAGGCCAAAGAGAGTGATAGCCTCGTATAGTGTAAACTATGAGATATATAATATTAATCCCAAGTAGCATCAAGCACGAGGAATTTGGTGTGAATCAGTGTGGACCATATCACATAAGGCTAAATACTTTTACTAACCGATAGAGGAGAGTACCGTGAGGGAAAGGTGAAAAGAACCCTGAGTAAGGGAGTGAAAAAGAATTTGAAACCATGTGCTTACAAACGGTAGGAGGCGAGAGCTAACTGCGTGGATTTTGGTTAATCATCCTGCGAGTTATGATATGTGGCGAGGTTAAGAGAGTGGAGCCGAAGGGAAACCGAGTCTTAATAGGGCGAAAGTCGCATGTTATAGACGCGAAACCTAGTGATCTAGGCCTGTCCAGGTTGAAGCTGCAGTAAGATGCAGTGGAGGACCGAACTCACCGCCGTTGAAATGTTGGGAGATGAGATAGGTTTAGGGGTGAAAAGCCAATCGAACTAGGAGATAGCTCGTTCTCTCCGAAATGCATTTAGGTGCAGCCTTAAGTTTAAAGATATATGGGGGTAGAGCACTGTATAACCTAGGGGGCATATAGCTTACTGAAGTTAAGCAAACTGCGAATACCATATATTAATACTTAGGAGTGAGTCTATGGATGACAAGGTCCATGGACGAGAGGGAAAGAACCCAGAACATCAGCTAAGGTCCCTAATTATGTCTAAGTGGGAAAGGAGGTGGATATTCACAAACAACCAGGAGGTTGGCTTAGAAGCAGCCATACCTTTAAAGAGTGCGTAATAGCTCACTGGTCGAGAGTATCTGCGCCGAAGATTTAACGGGGCTAAGACATAAACCGAAGCTATGTAACAACTTTATAGTTGTTGGTAGGAGAGCGTTCTGTAGGCTGTAGAAGGAGAGCTGTAAGGCGATCTGGAGGTATCAGAAGTGAGAATGCAGGAATGAGTAGCGAGAAAGAGGGTGAGAATCCCTCTGGCCGGAAGTCCAAGGTTTCCAGGGCAATGTTTGTCAACCCTGGGTGAGTCGGGACCTAAGCGAAGACTAGAAAGTTGTGGCGAATGGAAAATAGGTTAATATTCCTATACCACTTTAATCTGTTAACTGATGGAGTGACGCAGGAAGGTATGTAAGATGTCTGACGGAATAGGCATTTTAAGGGAGAGGCATGATAATATAGGCAAATCCGTATTATTAGATGTTAGACCTGATGGGTAAGAGCAAATATGCTTAAGTTACAAATCCTACACTGCCGAGAAAAACTTCTAAAGAGGAGAGAAGTGCCCGTACTGTAAACCGACACAGGTGGACTGGGTGAGAAACCCGAGGCCGACAGGATAACTCTAGCTAAGGAACTCTGCAAAATAGCCCCGTAACTTAGGGAGAAGGGGTACCTATGGTAGGTGAATGAGAGCATCAGGAGCCAAAGTAGGTCGCAGTGAAGAGTCCCAAGCAACTGTTTATCAAAAACACAGGTCTATGCTAAGCTGAAAGGCGACGTATATGGGCTGACACCTGCCCAGTGCTGGAAGGTTAAGAGGAGGATTGAGAGATTCAAATTGAAGCCCCAGTGAACGGCGGCCGTAACTATAACGGTCCTAAGGTAGCGAAATTCCTTGTCGGGTAAGTTCCGACCTGCACGAATGGTGAAATGATTTGGGAGCTGTCTTGGCTGGAGACCTGGTGAAGTTGTAATGTCGGTGAAGATACCGACTACCTGTAGTAGGACGGAAAGACCCCGTGGAGCTTTACTGTAGTTTGGCATTGGGTTTTGGTAATGTGTGTATAGAATAGTTGGGAGATGGAGATCTTAAGATGCTAGTTTTAAGGGAGTCAACTGTGGAATACCAACCATATATTATTGAGATTCTAATCAAGAAATTGAGACAGTGCTAGATGGGCAGTTTGACTGGGGCGGTCGCCTCCTAAAGAGTAACGGAGGCGTTCAAAGGTTCCCTCAGGTTGGATGGAAATCAACCATAGAGTGTAAAGGTATAAGGGAGCTTGACTGCAAGATTGACAGATCGAGCAGGTGCGAAAGCAGGACTTAGTGATCCGGCGGTGCTGTATGGAAAGGCCGTCGCTTAACGGATAAAAGCTACCCCGGGGATAACAGGCTGATACTTCCCAAGAGTCCATATCGACGGAAGTGTTTGGCACCTCGATGTCGGCTCGTCTCATCCTGGGGCTGGAGAAGGTCCCAAGGGTTGGGCTGTTCGCCCATTAAAGAGGCACGCGAGCTGGGTTCAGAACGTCGTGAGACAGTTCGGTCCCTATCCACTACAGGCGTTAGAATATTGAAAAGATCTGTCCTTAGTACGAGAGGACCGGGATGGACAAACCTCTGATGTATCAGTTGTTACGCCAGTAGCATGGCTGAGTAGTCACGTTTGGAAGGGATAATCGCTGAAAGCATCTAAGTGAGAAACCCACTTTGAGATAAGTGTTCTTTTAAGTATCCACTGAGACTAAGTGGTAGATAGGTTGGGGGTGTAAGTGTAGTGATACATTTAGCTGACCAATACTAATAATACGTAGGCTTTTAATAAGAGTTCTTTACTTTTACTATTCATTTATGATTGTCTTATGAAAAAGATAATAGTTTGGTGACAATAGCCACAGGGATACACCTAGTTACATTTCGAACCTAGAAGTTAAGTCTGTGTACGCTGAAAATACTTAGTGATAGGGAAGATAGGTAGTTGCCAAACTCTTTTTATATGACTTTGTAGCTCAGTTGGTTAGAGCATCTGACTGTTAATCAGAGGGTCGAAGGTTCAAGTCCTTCCAAGGTCGCCATTTGAGAATAAAAAAACAATACATAAAG
>NZ_LKKV01000096.1:0-1883 GCF_001902585.1 Streptobacillus notomytis
AGTTGGTTTCCAAGTTGGATCCATTAACATAGAGTTAGTTTTAGTTGTAACATCATAGCCTGCTTTAGTTACATCTGCAGTATTTTTAGAACCACTTCCTAATACTATACTATCTTTAGCTGTTGCTTTTGCTCCATTTCCTATTGCTATTGCATTTTCTGCATCTTTTTCAGTACTAGCATCATATCCTATAGCTATAGAATTTTTAGCCTTTGCTCCCTCATTAGCATAGTTATTTGAATTTAATTTAGTTTTTTCATCATCGCTTAATACAGTATTAAGTGTAGTTTCTGATAAATCAGATTCTTTAGCTTTTTCTAAATCTTTTATATATTTATCTATATCAAATTTTCCATTTTGATTATACTTACTATCATTCATATCAACTAAAGCTTTAATAGATGTTGCTTTATCAACTATGTTTGTTTTCTTTTCTAATTCTCCTAATTTTTTGGTTAATTCTTTAGTACTATCTTTATTTATTGTTTCTCCTGATTTTTCCCTAGCATCTATTGTTAGTTTTTGTGCCTTTAACTTAACATAGTTCTTGTAATCTACTATTTTCCTTGCTAAATCTGTCAAATCATTTTCCGCATTTACAGAAAAATATCTAACCTTGTCATCTAATTCTTCTGTTGCTCCATCTAATCTATCTTCTAATGTTTTAAGTTGGGCTACATTTACTGCATCTGAATCTCTATATCCACTAGCTACATTTATTATTCTTCTTTCATACCCCTTTTTACCTACTGAGATTACTCCTACTTTAGCAGAACTTGGTATTGAATATGATCCTCTTGCAGTGTATCCTGGCTTATTTAAATCTACTTGTGTATAATCTGTTGCTGACAAATATCCTAAAGCTACCGAGTTATCTAGTGTTGCATTTGTTTTGTTTCCTAAAGCTAATACTGATTTCCCATTGTGTCCATCTACTAATTTACCATTTTCTTTTAAATCTGTTACAAGAGCATCATTACCTATTATGATAGAATCTCCAGCACTACTACCTCCCCATAGACGTGAGTTTATTCCTAGTATTACTGAATTTGGAGCATAAGCTACTGATCCATGTCCATATACCATAGAGTTTTTTCCATCAATGTCTACTCCAGCTCCATTTCCAAATGTTATTGAACCTTCAGCTAATGCTCTTGATGCTATACCTATAGCTATAGAGTTTTTATCTTTAGTATATGAATAAGATCCTATAGATATAGAATTTTCTTTAAGTGAAAATGACCCTCTTCCCAATGCTATAGCATTGTCTCCAAAGGCTCCTGATTTACTTCCTATAACTATTGCATTTTTTCCACTACTTTTAGCTATGTCTTTTACTCCGTTTTTTGTTTCTTTCTTTATTCTTATAGAATCTGTTTGTTTTCCATCTTTATCTTTAGCATTATTTAATCCGTTTTCTATACCTTCTATATAATCTTTAAAATTTAAAAAATACTCTCCACTTTTTAAATATGTTCCTTTTGAAGCTCCTGGTATTTTATCTGGTGCATTATCTTCTGCAAGACCTATGATAGTCTTTGCAACTCCATTTAAATCAAATCCATATAGGCCTCTTGTTTCCTCATTTGTATTTACAGCCCCATATTTATCTAGTTCTCCAAATAAGCTACTAGTTATTTCTTTACTATTAACACTAGCACCATTAGATTTAAAATTTACTTTAGATTTATAATCATACTCAACGTTAGAGTAAACATCTGTTCCTATTGCTATAGAATTTTGTCCTCCTGAAATAGCTGAAAATCCGTATGCTGCTCCACCCTCTGATAGAACTAATGTCTTATTACCTGAAGCTATAGCATTTGGAGAAAATACATTAGTCTCTCTTCCTATTGCTATTGCCCCTTCTCCTTCTGCTCTTG
>NZ_LKKV01000097.1:0-1064 GCF_001902585.1 Streptobacillus notomytis
TAAGCTATGGATATGAGAAGAAATTAAGGTATTTAGATATAAATGTAAATGGAAAGTATAGTTCTTTTGAAGCATGGCACTGGAGTAATATGCCAGGACAAAGAGAACATAGATATGAAATAGAAGGAAAACTAAACTATGATTTAGGAAGAAAGTTTACACTAATTACAGACTTTGATACATATATATCTACCTGGTTTTCAGGAAGAGGAAAAAGATCTCTTCCTTATGGATTAACAATAGGAGCAGGAATAGAATATAATAATACTTTAATAGAAAGAGAAGATTACAAAGATAATATACTAACAGGAATAAACATAAGTCATTATCATTTAAGAAATCAAGACTTTCCTGATGAGGATGGGTACGAGACATATTCAGGCTATCATAAAGGTTTTCTATTTAAAGCATATGTAGGGTATGGATTAAAAAAAGAGTTTGGAGAAAATGGAACAATAAGTTTATTAGGAAAAGTTAGTGCAGATGTTGATAGTCTATATTTTAGTAGAAAAGAAGAACTTGATTATATTGGTATTAAAAAACTATTAAAAGAGGCAGGTAGTTATCTTGAAAACAGAACCCATCTACATGTATTAAAGATTACTTTAAACCATGAAACATCACTAGATTACAGTGCTAACTGGCGAAATACAAGTGCAAATGGGCAATTACCTAAAAGTGATCCAACAAATAAACTATTACATAAAGAAGAAATAAAGATAGAATTAGAGTATAAAAGAGAAGATGTAGAATTTAAAACAGAAAATAAGATTAAAGGAAAGATATTTACTGATAAACTTACTATAGATAAAAATAAATATAATAAAACTGATAAAAAAAATAAAAACAAAGACTTTACAGTATTTTCAGCATATACATCAAATAAAGTAAAGAAGAAAGTAGGAAAAGTAAACTTAAGCTTAGATGCAAGATATAGAGTGTATCAGTTGAAAAGCCAATAGAATATGAAAAGGTAAATGGTTCAGGAGGCTCAGGAAGTGCATCAGGAGCAGTTGGTGGCAAGGGTGGAGCATCTAATGAAATGCAAATAAAAGGATTATGGA
>NZ_LKKV01000098.1:0-2696 GCF_001902585.1 Streptobacillus notomytis
CTAAAATGGTTTTTTTAATGGGAGGAGCTAGAAGTATTACTCCTAGTATCAATTTAGGAGCTGAATTAAATTTAAATAATAGAGTAAAAGAAAACGTTAAGGTATATTTAGGATTAGAAGCTGGTATAGGATTTGGACTAAGTGTAATAGGAAAAGTAAATCCAAAATCATTTTTATCAGGTATTGCAAAACTTTCAGTAGGATTTAAGATAAATGATAAGTATAATATTGGAGTTTATGGAGGATATGGAAAAGGATTTGCTGGAATAGAAGCAGGATATACTTTTTAAACAGTAGTTAATACTACTGTTTTTTTTATTGACAAAATATTGGGGGGGGGGGTATAATACTTAGGGAAAAAATAAATAAGTATATGTAGGAGAAAAGATGAAAAGATTATTGTTAATGATAACATTATTAATAGGGTTAATAACATTTCCAGCAAAATTAAGTGGACCAAGATATAGGTTAGAGGGAGCAATTAGTGCATTTCCATATCCTAATAATAGTACTTATGGAGGGGTAAAAATAGAACCATATATTTATCAATCTATAGCTTTTTTACCTGAGTGGAAATCAGAGAGAAATAAGAAATTTGATATAACATTTGGACCTAAACTTACAGCAGTATTATTAGAGAAAATATCTAATGATAAATTTGAAATCTTTACTAGTGCAATTTTAAGTATGGAAACAGATTTCAATTTTAAAATAAAAGAAAATGTTAAAGTATATATTGGACTGGAGGCAGGATTAGGTGTTGGAGTAAATATGGAATATAAGATAAATAATGGAAGTGGTAGTCAAAGTAGTAGTAGTAGCAAGGGAAGTAATGTTAGTCCAAAGGTAGGACCAAATATAATGTTTAAGGGTTCTATAGGCGCTAAATTAAAGGATAAGTATAATGTAGCCTTATATGGTGGTATTTTAGGAAAAGGATTCTTGGGAGTGGAGTTTGGATATACATTTTAATTAATATTTAAACAGTAGTATTTATACTACAGTTTTTTTAATATTTAAATTTAAAAGTAAGCTATGGATATGAGAAGAAATTAAGGTATTTAGATATAAATTTAAATGGAAAGTATGGTTCTTTTGAAGCATGGCATTGGAATAATATGTCATCTCAAAGAGAACAGAGATATGAAATAGAAGGAAAACTAAACTATGATTTAGGAAGAAAGTTTACACTAACTACAGACTTTGATATATATCTACCTGGTTTTCAGGAAAAGGAAAAAGATCTCTTCCTTATGGATTAACAATAGGAGCAGGAATAGAATATAATAATACTTTAATAGAAAGAGAAGATTACAAAGATAATATACTAACAGGAATAAACATAAGTCATTATCATTTAAGAAATCAAGACTTTCCTGATGAGGATGGGTACGAGACATATTCAGGCTAACATAAAGGTTTTCTATTTAAAGCATATGTAGGATATGGATTAAAAAAAGAGTTTGGAGAAAATGGAACAATAAGTTTATTAGGAAAAGTTAGTGCAGATGTTGATAGTCTATATTTTAGTAGAAAAGAAGAACTTGATTATGGAAACATTCATAAATTATATGGAATAGGTACTTATCTTGAAAACAGAACCCATCTACATGTAATTCCAGAGCTAAGGTTAGGCTATATGTTAAATGAAAAATGTCCATACAAATCCTTGATGTCTTAGATCATTTGCTTTTTCTGTTGGTTTATGTTTTGTGTCAAATAGGTATCTTCCTTCTATTTTACTTTCTACATTTACTTCTTCTATCTCTTTTTTTATTGATAGAGTTCCTCCTGTTAGTAGAGCATGTGTATATTCTTTGCCATTAGAGTTTTTAAAGTCTACTCCTAGCTTGTACTCTGCTAATGTCTCTAAGTCTAAGCCTTTTGACATTTTTACTTTTATCTTATTTGTTGTCTTAAAATCATTTTTTATTGTTGTAAGATTAGATATATTATCACTCTTATGCTCCAATGTTACCTTGTTTGAATTATCTGAAAGTAACGATAATTTTTCTGTTACATTAATTGTTGTTCCTAATTTTATCTCTGGTTCATGTTTTAATGTTGTATTACCATTATCTTCTTTAACCTCTAAGCCATAGTTTAACTCTCCCCTTAACTCATTAACTCCTTTGTATTCTCCCTTGTTTAATAGCTTTATTTTTGTTTCACGATTTTGACCATTCTTTAAGATGCTCTTTAACTCAAACTTTGCCTCATTTGTTAACTTTATCTCATCACTTGCCTTTGTCTCTACCTTTATTTCTCCAAATAGATTTCCTAATTGTTTAAAGTTTCCACTATTTAATACATGTCTTAATTCTGCATTTAATATCTTTACATCTTCACTTAATTTTCCTTTTGTTTTAATATAACTTTCTAATTCATGTTTATCATCTTTAAAGTCTGCTGCATTATATATACCTGCAACAGTTAATTCAAAGTTATTATATATCTTTCCATTTAATATTGCTGATAATAGGAATGTATCTTCTGCTCTTAGTTTATATCCTTTATCTTTATCTACTTTTCCTTCTCTTCCCTTTGACTTTAGATGTCTTTCTATTGCCTCTTTTATTCCATTGTTCTTATGGACTTTTTCTTCATTTTCATTTATTTTCTTTTTCTCCTCATAAGCAATATCTTTTCCTCCTCTTCTATGAGCAGCAGTTAAAGAGATGTTAAAAGTATCAACT
>NZ_LKKV01000099.1:0-3866 GCF_001902585.1 Streptobacillus notomytis
GTTCCTAGTTTATTAGTTACATCATCTTGTTTCCATAATCCTTTTATTTGCATTTCATTAGATGCTCCACCCTTGCCACCAACTGCTCCTGATGCACTTCCTGAGCCTCCTGAACCATTTACCTTTTCATATTCTATTGGCTTTTCAACTGATACACTTCCCTCTAAATCTAAATAGCCGTGTAAATGGTCGTACTTCATACCAAAAGACGCAACCGAACTTAACGCTGTAATTCCTAATAAGATTTTCTTCATTACTTATTCCTCCTAGTTTTATTACCATATGTATATTCATAAAATATTATACCTTACTTCGTTTTTTTTGTCAATATAGAGAAAACCAAAACATCGTAGGTATATCTAGTTGTTTATCTCTTTTCTTTTACAATAAAATAAATAAAATGAGCCGCCCTACCGGGCGACTCAAAGGGGGGGTTAATTGAGGTTGACTGACACTATGTCAGCCAAAATCATTGTACAACATTTTTTATTTAATTGCAAGCATTTTTTAATTTTTTTTGTTTTTTTCATTTTTTTAATTCAATTATAACCTAACCCGTATTTATTAATCCTTTTCAAAAACTAAAGTTTTCCCATTTTCTTCTTTAATCTCATATCCACAAAATTTTAATTTTCTTATCTCTTCTATACTACTAATATTATTTTCTATTAAAGCTGTCAAAAATCGACCTCTAGCTTTTTTAGATATAGTCGAATGTATCTTACCTGATTCTTTAAAAACAAAATTATACATTCTCTCCCTTATTTCTTTACTAAACACTTCTTCAAATTCATTTGATAATAATGAAATAATTAAATCTTCATCTTTTACCATACTATCATATTGTTCTTGCCAAAACTTTTTTAAACTAACATTATTAACAACAAGGTTATTTAAAAAATCCAATCTATGTAAAGAAATATTATCTAAAACGTTTATTATCCCATAAAAAGATGAAGTAATATATACGTTATTTAAATATTCTTTTTCTTTATCGCTTAAATTTTCTCTTTTAATATTTCTATACATTAAACCATCAAATAAATCTATAGCTCTGTACTCTTTTGAGATTTTATTTTTAATATCAAGAAATCTTTTTCTTTCAAGTTCAGCCTGTTCCTTTTTAACTTTAAAAAATTTAGATAAATCTTCTATTTTTAATATTTCATCTAATACTTTTTCGGTGCTCTCTCCTATACCTTTTCTAAGAACTTTTTCTCTTTCTCTCATTTGTTTTGCTGTGGGTATTAATATCTTCATAATTTTACTTTCTTACAAAAATACACTCTATAACCTGAATGTATTTCTAATGTTTTACAATTACCAAATATTTCTAACAATTTCTTTTCTGTACTTTTAGCTCCATGTTTAGTTTGAATTACACAATAGAAATCTCCATCTAAATTTAAATGATTATACGAATTTTCATATATGTTAAATATTACGTCTTTTCCTGCTCTTATAGGGGGATTTGAAATTATTATATCAAAATTTTCGTTAATATTTTCAAAGCAATCAGACTTATATATATCATAATCATTAACCATATTATTTTTACAATTTATTTCAGACAACTCTAAAGCCCTCTCATTCACGTCAGTTAACGTGAATTTACTATGTTTATAGAATTTAGATAATAGTACAGTTACGCTCCCATATCCACAACCTATATCAAGCAATTCAAATTTTTCTTTCTTATTATTATTAATAAATTCTTTTACCATTACCTCTGTTCCAAAGTCAAGCCTATTTTTAGAAAACACTCCTGTATCTGTAATAAAAATATACTTTTCCCCTAAAAAATCTATTTCTATTTCTTTCCTATTAGTTTTTAAATCGCTATTATTAGTATAATAATGTTTCATAAAGATACCTTTTTTCTCCGTCTCGATATTCATCTTCAAGTAATTCCTTAACATAGAAATTAAAATCTAAATATAGTTTATTTGCTCGTATATTATTAATACCTGTAGTTAATTGTACTTTTTTTATTCCTATTTTTTTTAATTCTTCTAACACTGAGCCTAAAATTTTATGTCCCATACCTTGATTTTGATATTCAGTGTTAGTAAATAACCCGTAAATATATGCTATCTCTCTATCAAATGATGACATAACTTCTATTACAGAAACTATTTCTTTATCTCCTTTTAATAAAGCATACACTCTACCATATTTAGCCATAGGTTTTATATTATAATTACCAATAGATGCACCCTCAAATATTATATCTTCTAATTTTACAATATCATAAAGTATATTTTCATCTTTTATTGGATCTAATAATTTAAATTTTATCATTTTCTCTTACCATTTCTATAAAATATTCATGTATTCTAGTATCATTTGTTAATTCTGGATGAAATGCTGTAACTAACATATTTTTTTCTCTTGCAGCAACTATTTTTTCATCCACAGTAGACAATATTTCAACATTATTTCCTACATTAACTGCATAAGGTGCTCTAATAAATACCATAGGGAAATTAGAAATATCTCTAAATTTTTCATATGATTTAAATGAACCTAATTGTCTACCGTAAGCATTTCTTTTTACTGTAATATCCATAATTGCAAAATGCCTCTTATCATCATTATCTATGTTTTTAGCTAACAATATCATTCCAGCACATGTTCCAAATACTGGCATACCATTTTCTATTTTATTTTTTAATTCTTCATATATATCAAGTTCTCTTAATAATTTCCCCATTACAGGACTTTCTCCACCTGGTAAAATTAAAGCATCAAAATCTTTTAATACATCTTTCTTTTGTCTTATTTCAAAACTCTCTACTCCAAGTTTATCTAAAATTTCCTTATGCTCAACAAAAGCTCCTTGCAATGCTAAAATTCCAATTAACATTACTACTTACCTCTCTCTGCCATTAATATTTTAATTTCAGATTCATTTATCCCTACCATAGCTTCTCCTAAATTAGAAGAAACTTCTGCAAGTATTTCAGGATCATTATAGTTAGTTACTGCTTTAACTATAGCTTTTGCTCTTGCTTCTGGATCTCCTGATTTAAATATTCCAGAACCAACAAACACTCCTTCTGCTCCAAGTTGCATCATTAATGCTGCATCAGCAGGAGTTGCTACTCCACCAGCAGCAAAATTAACTACTGGTAATTTCTTATTATCATATACATATTTTAATAAGTCATATGGAACTTGAAGTTCTTTTGCAACGTTATATAATTCTCTTTCATCTAATGATGATATTCTTCTAATTTCATTTTGCATCGCTCTCATATGTCTTACAGCTTGAACTATATCACCTGTACCTGGTTCTCCTTTAGTTCTTATCATTGAAGCTCCTTCATTAATTCTTCTTAAAGCCTCTCCTAAATCTTTAGCCCCACATACAAACGGAACTTTGAAATCTCTTTTATTAATATGCAATACATCATCTGCTGGCGTTAAAACTTCAGATTCATCAATATAGTCTATTTCTATAGCTTCTAAAATCTGCGCTTCAACAAAATGACCTATTCTCGCCTTTGCCATTACAGGTATACTTACAACTTCTTGTATACTTTTAATCATTGCAGGATCACTCATTCTTGCTACTCCACCAACAGCTCTAATATCAGCAGGTATTCTCTCAAGTGCCATAACTGCACATGCCCCAGCTCTTTCTGCTATTATAGCTTGTTCAGGTGTAGACACATCCATTATTACCCCACCCTTTAACATCTGTGCTAAATTTTTATTTAATTCATATCTGTTATCTTCCATATTTATTTCTCCCTCAAATATATTTTTTCTAATTATATCATAATTACACACATTTTAACAACTTAAATTACCTATTCGACAACTAAATTTCAATGCCCGTCTTCCAACAATTTTTCTTAAGA
>NZ_LKKV01000100.1:0-683 GCF_001902585.1 Streptobacillus notomytis
GATATGGTGTTTTTTCATTTAACTTTAATTCATTTCCATTTGTATTATTTTTAGTTCCACCTAAGTCAGTCCCTATGAAAGTAAAAACTTCTATGATGTATTTTTAGCAAACATATTATTAAACTATACAAACATAAATGGAATATACACAAATGAATTAAGCTTAGATGCAAAATATGGCTTAGACGCAGTGTTCAAGAAAGGAAAGAATGTTACAGTTGATAATGAAGGAACCTACCAAGCCCTAAGTTTAGATTTTGGAGGGAAGAGTACATTTAAGGTAAGAGATAATGTAGAAGTAATATTATCATTAGAAAATGAATATAACTTAAATGGATTAAATAAAGAAGTATATGGAGTGTATGTAGATTATATAAAAGATGCCTCAGGATATAAAGAAAATATACATAAGTATGTAGAAAAATATGAAGTGTCAAAACAAGATAGTTTAAGAAAAGAAAAAGATAAGATAAAACCTTTAGTAGAAAACAAACTATCAACTAAAGATGAACTAAACAAAGTAAAACATGAACTAACAATAAAACCAAGACTATCAACAAGATTAAGTTATGTAAATGGGAGATTAATAGTAAATCCATGGATAGGAGCAGAGTTTAATTTATCAAACAACTCTACTAATAATGGAAATAATGACAACAAAGACTTTGTCTTAAGAAAAATTG
>NZ_LKKV01000101.1:0-25109 GCF_001902585.1 Streptobacillus notomytis
TATATATAGAAATTAAATACGAATATATGTATAATTAAAAAAATGAATATATATTAAATATATTCATTTTACATAATTACTTTTCTATATTAATTATTACTGTTTCTCCTGAAATTGCTGTATCAATTCCTTTTACTGGTATAACTGATTTATATTCCTCAGTTTCAAGTATAACAACAGGTGTTATTAAAGAATCTGCATTAGATTTTAAGAAATCATAATCAAATTTAACTATAGGATCCCCTGCTTTAACTTTACTTCCTTCTTTAGCAATTATTTCAAACCCTTCTCCTTTTAATTTAACTGTGTTTAATCCAAAATGTGTTAACACTTGAACTCTATCTTCAGTTTCAACTACAAAAGCATGCTTAGTTTCAAATAATTGTATAATAGTCCCATCTACTGGTGATTTAACTACACCACTTTTTAAAGGTTCAATACCTATACCATTACCAAGTAATGCTTGTGCAAATGTTGGATCTGGAACTTCTTCTAACGGAATTACCTTTCCATCTATTGGTGATACAATCTTAATTTCATTATTTTTCTTAACTGCTTCTTTTTTACATTTACCGAATAAACGACACAAAAATCCCATATTTTCCTCCTAATTATCTTCATTATATCATATTTTTTTATTTAAATTCAACTACTATTGCATTATCTCCTACATATATATTTTTAATTTTATCAGGATTAATAGTTTCACCAACATTTAATATTTCTTTATTAATTAATATGGTATTAACTATTATACTAAATATATCTTTCATAACTTTTTCATATTTGGCATTAGAAATACTTCTAATATTTGCATTTGTAGCATATAGTTTTGGAGGATAGTATTTTAATTCAGTTTCAATTAAAGCAAGTATAGGTTCATCTAATTTTTTTAATTTAAGCCCTACTTCTATATTCAACTTCTTATTTTCAACAAATACTCTAGTTACTTTAGTTTCAGCTTTAAAAATATAGAAATTTTGCTCACCATCAAATCTTTTAGAAAGAGAATTTTTAATTGAAGATGTTGATATCTTTATACTAGAACAAGATAATAAAAATAATCCCATAAATATTGCTACTAATATTTTTCTCATATCTCATCACCTATAAGTCCAACAGCTTTTCTTACTTCTATCATTTTATCTAATGCTATTTTATTAGCTCTTTCTCTACCATTTCTTAATACTTCTTTCACATAATCTAAATTATTTTCTAAAGCTATTCTTCTTTCTCTTTGCTCCTTGAAATAATCTAAAATTCTTTCTAACAATTCTTTTTTAGCATGACCATATCCATAATTTCCTGCTACAAATTTTTCTTTCATAGCCTTTATTTCATTTTCATCAGCAAATAAAGAATATAATTTAGTGATATTATTATCTGGATTTTTAGAATCCTCAAGTCCTGCTGAGTCTGTAACTATACTCATAACTTGCTTTTTCAATACTTTTTCAGGGGCATACATATTTATTATATTCCCATATGATTTAGACATTTTTTCACCATCTGTACCCACAACAGTTGCAACATTATCAAGTATTAAAGCTTCAGGTAATTTAAATACTTCTTTTCCATAAAATTCATTAAATTTAACGGCAAAATCTCTAGTAAATTCAATATGTTGTTTTTGATCTCTCCCTACTGGAACAAAATCAGGTTGATAAAGTAAAATATCTGCTGCCATTAATACAGGATAATTAAATAATCCAACATTTGCTTTTATACCTTTTGCCACCTTATCCTTATATGCATGCCCTCTTTCAAGTAATGCCATGGGTGTAAGATTAGATAATATCCACATAAGTTCTGTATGTAATGGTATAGATGATTGTAAAAATATTGTAGATTTTTTAGGATCTAATCCTGCTGCTATATAGTCCATAACTACATTCATGCTTTGTGTTTTTAATGTTTCTGGATTTATTTGACTTGTAAGCGAATGATAATCAGCTACAAAATAAAGTCCTTCATAATTATCTTGTAAATCAACAAATTGTTTTAAAGCTCCAAAATAATTACCTAAGTGAAGCACTCCACTAGGTTGTATTCCTGATAAACTTCTCATAATATCTCCTTTCAAATTAACCTAAAGATTTATTATTTTTCTTTCTTAAATATAAAATTCCTAATATTCCAATTAATATCATTATTAAACTTACTATATATGGTGCTCTTATACCCTTTATTAATAAATCCTCTGCCCTAAATGTTGAAACAATTATTCTAATAATACCATATGAAATAATATATATCATAGTAAGTATTCCTTTTGAATATTCTTTTTTCCTAAATACAAACCATATTATATAAAAGGCAATAAAATTAAGTATCATTTCATATATCATAGCTGGATGTAAACTCATGTTAGGAAATTCTTGACCAGCTGGTGTATCTAATGGAAATTTAATACCCCAAGGTACTAATTCTTTAAATTCAAGTTGTTTCATTAAAGACATAGCTTGAAATTCTTGCCACCAACTTGTAAAATTCCCTTTTAATATTACTGAAAATGGTGTAATAGTTGGAAATCCATGTATTTCTCCATTTGCTAAATTTCCTATTCTTCCAAGTCCTTGTCCTAAAATCAAAGGCCCTACTGCCATATCCATTAATACTAATGGATTTACATTTTTCATTTTCGCAAAAATTATAGTTCCTATTAATCCACCTATAATTCCTCCATGTATTGCAAGTCCTCCATTCCATACTTTAAGGATTTCTAATAAATTTTGACTATAATAATCCCATTTAAGTAACACATAATACATTCTTGCTCCTATTAATCCACTAACAATTGCAAAGTATGCATAATCTTCAACTATATTTTCATTAATCCCTCTTTTTCTTGAAATCTCATCTTTTTTTGCAATAAATATTCCCAAAAATAAGGAGATAATATACATTAATGAATAAATTCTAATTTCAAAATTTCCTATTTTAAATAAGTATGGTTTCATTCTTCCTCACTCTCTTTCATTAATTCTAAAGTTTTTAATCCTAGCCTTTCTCTACTATTAATAGTATTTGATCCTAAAATTACCTGCACTATCTTTTCATTTCCATTATCAATTAAATATACTATATTGTATCCTGCTCTTCTATGAAAGCCTGTTTTGAGTCCAAAAACTTCATCAAATTGAACTAAGGTATTAGTTGATTTAATTTTAATTCCATCAGAAGTTTCATAAGAATATTTTTTTGATATTTCAAGCAATTTTGGGTTATTTAAAGCAATAAGTGCTAATAAATATATATCTCTTGCATTACCAACATCCATTCCCTTATTTGTATTTACTGGTGGTAATCCATGAGGTGTTTTAAATTTTAGGGATCTAAGCCCTAAAGCTCTAGCTTTTTCATTCATTTTATAAACAAATTCATCTATATCTCCATTACTGGAAAATAAGGCTAGTTGATGTGCAGAAGAATTAGATGAGTTTATTAATAATAAATGTAATAATTCTTCTATAGTATACACCTTTTTGGCCTTAATAACTACTCCATATGGGACCTTAGAAGCTTCCTTACTAACTACAACTTTTCTATCAAGTCCATATTTACCTTCTTGTATATCATCAAATACTATTAATGCTGTCATAATCTTAGTTAGTGATGCCAAAGGTCTTACACTTGTTTCATTATGGGAATAATATTTATTATTCTTATCATCTCCTATATACATACTTTTATATATCCTATAATCTTCATTTAAGATATTATACATCTCATCTTCTAACTTTTTAGATAAATTTATAGAAAATGAAAAAGAAAAAGTAGTAAATAAAATAGATAATATGATTTTTTTCATTTTTACCTCTTATTTTTATATATCTTTTCTTTATAATTAATTATAGAAACCTTTTAATTTTTCTAATTCTAAATTTCTTTCAACTATACCTAAACTTCTTGATATCTTATACCATTTAAGTGCTTCTTTATTATTTAATAACCTATAATTAACAAAATATAGCATTCTTGCATATTCTATTTCACCTACCATGTATAATTCTTCAAATAATTTAAGTGCTTTATAAATTTGATCGTTATGATAATATATTTCAGCAAGGTCTTTTTTAGCATTAATATTCTTATTATTCGATGCTATTATTAACCATTTAATTAGATTTTCCTCATCACCTTTAGTTCTATACACATTAGCAATTTCATAATCTAATTCTTTAAACTCTAAATTATATGCATTAATTAAGTTTAAAGCACCTTTATCATAATCTTTATTTTTTAATGCAATTGAAGCAATATTTAAATATATTGCTATTTTGAAACTTTCTATTTCCTTTTTCTTATAATTCTTAGGTAATTTATTAAAATGTAATAATGCTTTTTCATAATTACCTCTACCTAACTCTAATAATGCTAAATTAAATATTGCTTCCTTCACATTATTTTTAAGACCTAACTCTAATATTTCCTTTAATTTTACATTATCTTCTAAAAGATAATATATATATGAAAGTGAATTGATCGCATTAGCATCTCCATTTTTTGCTTCTTTTATATATCTATATACTTGATTTGCATCTATATTTTTATCATTAAATTTATTAAGTTCATTTCTAGTAAAATGCATATTATTTATATTATTTTTACTATCTAATATTTTAGTAAAATGAGCTGAATCTACACTAACAATTTCTACTTCTATACCATTTTCATCTAATTTGTCAACACTAACTTTTTCTTGAACATTTTTAGAACATGATATTAAAAATATACATAAAAAATATATTAGCTTTTTCATAAATTCAGCTCCTCCTTACCTATCTTTTAAATTTAATAAATACTTTTATTATTTCATTTATTATAAACGGAATAATTGCTAAGATTATAACTATATCCCAATCAAAAATTCCTAAACGTTGTACCTTAAATATGTTTGCTAAAAAAGGTATATTTATTAATAAAATCTGTAAAATAATACCTATAACAAAAGATATATTTAAGTACTTATTAGTAAATAATCCGACTTTTAATGTAGTTATATCTTCTACTCTCATAGTATATGAATAAAATAATTGTGAAACTGTAAGTACAATAAATGCCATAGTTCTTGCATGAATTAGAGCACGATGTCCTTCAGTAAGACTTCTAATCTCAGCTAAAGTTCTAAACCCTTCTTCTCTTAAAGCTATATAAAAGGCAAGTAATGTAAATATTCCTATTAATGAACCACCTATAATTGCACGAATAGCTGCCCCTCTTGCAAAAAAGCTTTCCTTAGGGTTACGTGGTTTTTCATTCATAACTAATTTATTGCCAGGATCAAGTCCTAATGAAATAGCTGGAAGAGTATCAGTAACAAGATTAATCCACAATAACTGTGTTGCAATTAAAGGAATAGGTAATCCCATTAACGTTGCAAAGAATATACATATTACTTCTCCTAAATTACATGAAAGTAAGAACATTATTGTTTTCTTAATATTATTATATATATTTCTACCTTCTTCTACAGCTTTAACTATAGTTGTAAAATTATCATCTAATAATATCATATCAGCAGCACCTTTAGAAACATCTGTTCCAGTAATACCCATAGCAACTCCTATATCAGCCTTTTTAAGTGATGGTGCATCATTAACCCCATCTCCTGTCATAGATACTATGTTCCCTTTTAGTTTTAATGCTTCAACTATATTAACCTTATGTTCAGGTGATACTCTTGCAAATACAGAGTATTTATCCACATTATCATAAAAATATTTCTTATCTAATTCATCTATTTCAGGTCCTGTTATACTCTCTGAAATATCTTTTGCAATATTTAATTCCTTAGCTATAGCAACAGCAGTATTTTTATGATCACCTGTTATCATAACAACTTTAATTCCTGCTTTTTGAGCAGTTAATATTGAAGCTTTAACTTCTTCTCTTGGTGGATCTATCATACCAACTATACCAACTAATACTAAATCTTTTTCTAAATCTTCCTTTTCTAAGTATACATCACTTTCCTTATATCCCAGTCCTAAAACTCTTAAAGCTTCATTAGACATTTCTATACTTTTTTCTAAAATATGTGCCTTATACTCATCTGTAAGTTCTACTACTTCATTGCCTATCTTAATATATTTACATAGTGAAATAATATTATCTATAGCACCTTTAGTAAATGAAATATATTCATTTCCATTTTCATGTAAAGTTGACATTAATTTCCTATCTGAATCAAATGCAAACTCATTTACACGTTTATTTTTAATATTTAAATCATCTTTATTTAATCCATGCTTATTTGCATAAACTACTAAAGCTATTTCCGTTGGATCTCCAACTGTTTCGGTAGCATCTGAACAAAGAGAAAGTCCTGATATTAGTAATTCTTTATTATCCATAGAATAATCTTTAACTACTGTCATCTTATTCTGAGTTAATGTTCCAGTTTTATCTGAACAAATAACATTAACAGAACCTAAAGTTTCAACAGCTGGTAATCTTTTAACTATTGCCCTATTCCTACTCATTCTAGTTACACCAGTAGAAAGTACTATAGCAACTATAGCAACTAATCCCTCTGGTATGGCTGCAACAGCAAGAGAAACAGCAGTAATCATCATTTGAGTAGCACCTCTACCTTGAAGTACACCTAAACCAAATATAATTATACATACAATTATTGCTATATATCCTAATGTTTTACCTAATTTATCAAGTTTTTTTTGCAGTGGTGTAGTGCTATCTTCATCAGAATTTAAAGCTTTAGCTATTTTACCTATTTCTGTATTCATTCCAGTTTTAATAACTACACCTTCTCCTCTTCCATAAGTTACAAGTGTTGATGAATAAGCTAAATTAATCTTATCTCCCATAGGTATATTATCTTTTTCTGATATATATTTAGCATCCTTATTTACCACATGTGATTCACCTGTAAATGCAGATTCTTCAACCTGTAAATTCTGAGTTTCTATTAATCTTAAATCTGCTGGTATAAATCTACCTGCATCTATTATTAATATATCTCCAGGTACTAAATATTTAGAGTCTATTTCATATATTTTGCCTTCTCTTTTAACTACTGCCCTTGGAGATGATAATTTTTTTAATGCTTCAAGAGTTTTTTCAGCCTTAGCTTCTTGAATAACTCCTACTACAGCATTAATTAATACAACCATTAATATTATTCCGGCTTCTGTAAATCCATCCGGATAATGTGCTACTACATTTAATATTGATGCAATAATTAATACATAAATTAATACATCTTTTAATTGGTCTATAAATCTTGAAATTAAAGTTTTTTTCTTAGTTTCCTCTAACTTATTTTCTCCATATATTTCAAGTCTTTTTTTTACTTCTTCCTCACTAAGACCTAATTTCCTATCTACATTTTCTTTTTTCAATACTTCTTCTATACTTTGTTTAAATTCCAATTACATATCCTCCATTAGGTATTTTTTTACTAATTGATAATATTCTAACATTGAAATTACAGAAAATATTACCGAAGGAAATAAAACTATAGAATTAATAACCTTACCAAAAGGTAAAATAAGTATGAATAATAATGCTATAATTTGAGTAGCAGTTTTTAATTTAGCCGTTGAACTTGCAGCTACAACCTCACCACCATTTTCTAATATTAACATTCTAATAGCCATAACAACAAATTCTCTAATAAGTAATATTAATACTAACCATATTGAAAGTATATTATACTTAACAAGTACTATTAATACTGAAAATACAAATACTTTATCTGCTATAGGATCAAGCAATTTACCAAAATTAGTAACTAAGTTATCCCTTCTTGCTATATATCCATCAAAAAAATCTGTTAACGCTATTGTTGCAAAAAGTAAAACAACTAAAATATGTAGAAATATTACTTCTAAAATAGAGGCATGATTACTACCATATTTAAATAACATCAGTAAAATTAATATTGGTGTTAATAATATTCTTATTAAAGTTAATTTATTTGGTAAATTAAGTTTACTTATCATAGTCTTACTCTCCTTCATTTGAAATTTCTTCTTTAACTTCTTCTTCCTTTTCTATTAATGCTTTCATACTTAAACTAAATTTATTATTATCCTCTAAAGCTATTACCTTAACATCAACTATATCATCAACTTTTAAAACATCTTCAACTTGTTTAATTCTCTTATGTGATATTTCAGATATATGTAATAGTCCTTCGCTTCCTGGTGCTATTTCAACAAATGCTCCAAATTTTGCAAGTTTAGTAATTCTTCCTTTATATACCTTATCTAATTCAACTGTAAGTGTATACTGTGTTACAAGTTCAAATGCCCTATTCATTTTTTCTTGATCTACACCGAATATAGATACTCTTCCATCATCTTCAACATCAATCTTAACTCCAGTTTCTTCAATAATAGATTTAATTATTTTACCTGCTGGTCCTATTAATCCAGCTATCTTACTTGGATCTATTCTTAAATTAATTATTTTAGGTGCATTTTCTGGTAAGTTTGGTCTTGGTTCTTCTATAATTGCTTCCATAACCCCTATAATATGCATTCTTCCTTTATGTGCTTGAGTTAATGCTATTTCCATTATTTCTTTATTAATACCTTCTATTTTGATATCCATTTGTATAGCAGTAATACCTTTTTTAGTTCCTGCAACTTTAAAGTCCATATCTCCTAAATGATCTTCTAAACCTTGAATATCTGTAAGTACTGTAAAGTTTTCTTCTTCTTTAATTAATCCCATTGCAATACCTGCTACTGTTCCTCTTATAGGAATACCTGCTGCCATTAATGCAAGAGAACCACCACATATAGAAGCTTGAGATGATGAACCATTAGATTCTGTTATTTCAGATACTAATCTAACTGTATATGGAAAATCATCTATTGAAGGCATTACTGCTTTAAGTGCTCTTTCAGCTAAATTACCATGTCCTAATTCTCTTCTTCCTGGAGCTCTCATAAACCCTGCTTCTCCAACTGAAAATGGTGGGAAATTATAGTGTAAGAAGAATTTCTTATTATACTCCCCTTCCATACCATCTATTATTTGTTCATCTTCCTTAGAACCTAAAGTTACTGTAACTAAAGCTTGTGTTTCTCCACGAGTAAACAGAGCTGAACCATGAGGTATTTTAAGTACATCAATTTGAGCATTTAATGGTCTAATTTCATCAATTTTTCTTCCATCTGCTCTATATTTATCAAATATTATCAATTCTCTTACTATTTTCTTTTCTAAGTCATGATAGTATTTTTTAAATTCTTTAACTAACTCATCTATAGATTTTTCTTTATTTTCTCCAATTAATTCTAACAATCTTTCTTCTTCTGTTTTTTCTTTTGATAATATTTCTTTTGCTATTTCTAATTTAAATGTAGAAAGTAAGCTATCATATAAATTATCTATAGCCTCATATTTTTCTAATTTACCTGGCACTAAAATTGCATTTTTTAATTCAACTTGGTATTTATCTAAAAAAGATGTTACTCTTTCATCATAACTAATACCTTTAAATTCCATTTTTTCTACTGCTAAAGTATTTAAAATAATTTCTTGTTGTTCACATATTTTTTTAATTTCTTCATGCCCCAACATAATAGCATTTAACATTTCTTCTTCACTTACTTCATTTGCTCCTGCCTCAACCATAGTTATAGCACTTTTAGTCCCTGCAACAGATAAGTAAATATCCATATTATCTCTTTGTTCTTTATCTGGATTAATAATGTATTCTCCATTCATATATCCTACAGTAAGACCTGCAACAGGTCCACTAAATGGAATATCTGATAATCCTAGAGCAAATGATACACCTATAGTAGCTATATCTTCTGGCATATTAATACCATCAGAGCTAACTACATTAATTACTACATGCACTGCATTAAAAAATCCTTCTGGAAATAAAGGTCTTATTGGTCTATCAATTAATCTTGAAATTAAAATCTCTTCTGTTGAAGGTTTAGATTCACGTTTTATAAATCCACCTGGAAATTTCCCTGTAGCATAAAATTTTTCAATATAGTCTACAGTTAATGGAAAAAAATCTTGCCCTTCTCTTACTTCTTTACTTCTAGTAGCTGTAACAAGTACTGTTGTTCCTCCTTTAGTTACTAGAACAGAGCCTCCTGCTTGTCTTGCAATTTCTCCTGTTTCAATTTTTACTTCTTTTCCTGCTACATCTAAGATGTAGATTTTTTTATCAAACATTTTGTCCTCCTATTTTAATATTTTATAAGAGTGAGCAAATAACATTAAAAAACTCTTACTAAAAGTCCTTTAAAATTACTTACTCCACTCTTTTCATTACTTTATATTTTAACACAATTTTATTAGTTTTTCAATTCTTGTTATATTTAAACAAAAACTGCACACTAATCCTTTTTCATAAGATTTTGGGTGCAGTTCTATTTTTATTTCATATTGATTTTAGATTTAATTTGTTTAATAGTTTACAATCAAAAGATGCTTTACATCCTTATTATTTCTATTTTTAAAATTTACTGTATAATTTTTTTCAATTTTTTTATATTAAAATCTTTATATAATTCTAAAATAAAATCTGTTTCTTTTATTATTAACATAAAATTCGCTTTTGTTTTCTTACAAAAATTTCTAAGTCTTATTTGATCTTCTAAAACAAAAGGATTGTTATCATAAGTAGAAAATTCAGTATCATAAGGTGGATCTAAAAATATAAAATCATGTTTTTTAGGTTTATTATTTTTAAAAAATATTTCAAAGTCTTCATTTCCAATTACAGTTCTTTTTAACTTCAATATTATATCTTTATTTTTTAAAAATTCAATTTTTTACCTAAATCTTTATTATCATAACTTATGCCACCATAAGGAACATTAAAATCTCCATTACTATTATACCTAAACATTGATGAAAAACAAAAATCTCTTATATAGTAAAAAATTGCTGATTTCAGTTCTTTTTTATCTTCATGTTTCAAATCATTGTACAATCTTCTATAATAAGTATAAAGTCCTGAATTTATTCCATTTCTTATATTCTTAAATATTTCTACTCTTTTTTCATCATCTTCTTTATTTATCTTATCAATTGATTTTAATTTAATTTTTAAAGAAGAAATTATAGCTTTTTTCAAATTATCTAAATCATTTATTTTAACATTAGATAAAAAATGTTCTAAAAATTCATCATAATATTCTAAACCATTTTTATATTTTATATATAAATCACATGCATTTTCCATTGATATTTCTTTACTTAATTTTATGTTATGATTTATTTTTTCTAATTCTTCAAAGAATAATTTATTTTGATTTTTTATATAATTATATACGCTTATTAAGTCTTCAGATAAATCGTTTATATAATATTTGCCATTAAAATCAAGCGATAAATAAACAGAACCACCACCTATAAAAGGTTCATAATAATCACATATTTTACTAGGTAGCTTTTATTTTATAATTGCAGTTTCTTTTTGTTTACCACCTGGATATTTTAAAAATGACTTCATTATACTTCCCCTTCTCATTTCATTAATAATTATATATTAATCTCTTCTTTTTCCAAATAATGATAACATACGAAGGAATATATTAATAAAGTCAGAATAAAGCATTAAAGCTCCAAAAATTTTAACCTTATCTACTAATTCTCTATCTCCTTCATAATATGCATCTAATATCATACTTTTAATTCTTTGAGTGTCTACTGATGTGTATATTACAAACACAAATAACCCTACCATAGAAAGTAACATGTCTCCAGAATTACTTTTAAATATATAAACATTTAAAATAGACATTACTATTATTCCTAATAGAGCACCAAATAAGTATTTTGAATAAACTTGTAGGTTATTTCTTGTAAAATATCCATAAGCACTCATACCTACAAACATAGCAGATGAAGCTCCTATTAAAGTAATTATAGATGTCATTTCATAAATATACATTATAGGGATAAGTAATATACCTAAAAATATTGAATATCCTATAAATAATAATTTTAAAACAAAAGAACTTGAATTTACAACTATATATCTCATAAGTAACGCTATAACTATCATAAGTAATATTGCAAATCTTTGTAAACCAAAAGATATGCTCACAAGTTCTTTAGAATACAATGAATAATACATAATTCCAAAAGTAATTAAAAGTCCTATACCCATCCATAAATATGAACCTAATATCCCTGCTTCAATCTTTTCATTTAAATTTCTTTCATTATACATTTTTTCTCCTTTTATTAACTAAAATTTTATGTTGATTTCATCAAGTAATTCAGTTATAAATTCATCAGCTTTTTTAGTTACACTATCAGTTGAACCAAATCTTCTAACATTTACTGTATTTTCTAACATTTCATTTTTACCAATTACAAGTTGAACTGGTATTTTTTGATCTCCATTTGCTTCTCTTATCTTATACCCAATTTTTTCATCTCTAATATCTAATTCTGCATATACTCCTAAATCAATTAATTTTTTATGTAATTTAGTTGCATATTCTACTTGTTCTGCAGATATAGTCATTATTTTTACTTGCGTTGGTGCAAGCCAAACAGGGAATGCTCCTGCATAATGTTCTATTAATATACCCATAAATCTTTCTAAAGATCCAAACATAGCTCTATGTATCATTACAGGTTCATGTTTTTCTCCATCTTTACCTATATAGCTCATATTAAATCTAGTTGGTAAATTCATATCAAGCTGTATAGTTCCAGTTTGCCAAATTCTTCCTATAGAATCTTTCATTTTAAAGTCTATCTTAGGACCATAAAATGCCCCGTCTCCTGCATTAATCTTATAATTTATACCTAATTCTTTTAATGTTTCTTCTAATGCTTTTTCAGAAATTTCCCAAACTTTAGCATCTCCTACAGCCTTTTCAGGTTTAGTTGATAATTCTACATGGAAATCAAATCCAAATAATCTATAATATTTATCATAAAGATTTACAATTTCTTTAATGCTATCTTTAATTTGATCAGGAGTACAGAAAACATGTGCATCATCTTGAGTAAATGCTCTAACTCTCATTAATCCATGTAATGCTCCTGAAAATTCATGTCTATGTACATGTCCCATTTCAGCATATTTTAAAGGTAAATCCTTATATGAATGTAAATTATTTTTATAAGCTATTATAGAACCTGGGCAATTCATAGGTTTAATTGCATAAACTTTCTCATCTATTTCAGAAACATACATATTTTCTCTATAATTAAACCAATGTCCTGAAATTTCCCATAACTCTTTATCTAACATTATAGGAGTTTTAATTTCATCATACCCTTGTTTATTATGTTCTATTCTCCATAATTGTTGTAATCTATTAAATAATCTTGTCCCCTTAGGCATGAAAAATGGAAATCCCGGTCCATGTTCATCTATGAAGAATAAATTAAGTTGTTTACCTAATTTTCTATGATCTCTTCTTTCAGCTTCTTCAACCTGTTTTATATATGCATCTAATTCATCTTGACTATAAAAAGATATACCATAAACCCTTTGAAGCATCTTATTATTAGAATCTCCTCTCCAATAAGCACCTGCAGAGTTTAATAATTTAAACGCTTTAATATACCCTGTTGAAGGAAGATGTGTTCCTCTACAAAGATCGACAAATTTACCTTGAGTATATATAGTAAATTCTTCTCCTTCAAGTGAATCAAGTATTTCTACTTTATAGCTTTGACCTTTATTTTCAAAATAAGCTCTAGCTTTTTCTCTACTCCAAACTTCTCTTGAAAATTTTTCATTTAATTTAATTATTTTTTTCATTTCTTTTTCTATATTAACTAAGTCTTCTTCAGTAAATGGTCTTTCTGTATCAAAATCATAATAAAACCCATTTTCTATAGCAGGTCCTATTGTCACCTTAGTATTAGGGAATAAACTAATTACAGCTTCAGCCATAACATGAGCAGAGCTATGTCTTAAAATTTCTAATCCTTTTTGACTATCAGTTGTTATTAATTCTAAAATTCCATCTTCATCTAAGTTATATGTAATATCTACTTGGGTTCCATTAAAGAAGGCTCCAACAGTTTTCTTAGCTAAACTAGTAGAGATAGTTTTAGCAAATTCTATAACACTCATATTCTCTACTTCTCTCAGTGCTCCATCTGGCAAAGTAATCTTTAACATTTTTCCTCCTAATTTTTATTTTCTATCTAATATTCTAACACATTTTATCACTATATTACAAGCGCATTTTCTACTGATTCTATAGACTCAAAGCCCTTCATTTTCACAACTTCTTTATGTGTTTCATAAATTAAATTAATTCCTTTTTTTACACATTCTTCTATATAATCAGAATAAAACAATACTGTTTTTAAAGAATAACTACATAATTCTCCTCTTAGGTATGTTTGTACAGAAGCTCTTTCAGGTTTATCTCCTTCACTTCTTAAAGGTCTGCATAATTTTGAAAATTTAGGGAATTTACCTTCAAATTCATCACCCCATGAAAGATATATTTTTTCTATTTTTTTAATTAATACCTCTATACCAGGTGATAATAAAGGTAGTAAATGTTTAACTTCTTCAAATTCTTTTGGAGCTGAAAATTCCATCATTCTAATATATTTTTCTTCTAATAAGTTTCTTCCTATTTCTTCTGCTTTTTTTAAGTCTATAAGATAACTATTAAGTATATTAAGTGGCAAATTATCCCATTGCCCTTTTCTCATAACCTCAAATTCAGGTTTATTATTCTGGCATTCTGCAGGTCCACCTGTATTTTTTAATACTTTAAACATTTCCCATTCTCTAACTATTATTTCATTTATAAGTTCTTCTTTTTCCATATTATCTCCTAATCTTCAAATGCTGTCCATAACTTTAAAAACTCATCATCTATACTCTTTTGTATTGCTATTGCATGATTTATTAAAAAATATCCTTTTTCTTTACTTAGACCCTGTTTTTTGATTTCCTCTACAAGAAAGTAGCATATTTCTTCCATTCTATTAGAAATTTGATATTTATCTAATGATGTATTATCTATTAATTCAAGTATTCTTTTTTCCATCTCCTTACCTAAAATAGGTAAATCTTTCAATCCTCTTGCTGACCACTTATAAAAAGGCATGTATTTAAAATTTAATAAGTATATTAAATGTATCACATTTTCTATAAAGATTGTTTTTGCCATATTAGATGCAATTTTATCTTCTCTTTTCATTAATCTTAAATAATTATACTGTCCACTTTGTGCAATACGTGTACATACTGTTGCAATCTTATTTTCTCTAATAACATTAGGATAATATTTTAATCTAGATAATATGTTAGTTAATTCATCATTACCTGAAAAAAATATTTCACCACTTGTTAATGCAAATAGAGCATGTTCTGGTATTTTCCTATAATCTTCTATACTTAAATCAGCATTTTCTTTACCTATAAACCTATATATATACTCTCCTATTTTTTTAACTCCACGTCTTTCATTTACTACATCATTACTTATATGTTTTATACCTAAAAATTCTTGTGGTAAAGATAATAATATATCCTCAAGATCTCTATGATGTTTTTCATAATCTTCATCATTTAAAAAAATTATAGGCATAAATGTATAATCATGATCTTTTGAATACTCATCATCACATCCTATTATTTCTGATCCTTCTCCTATTAAAGCTATAGTAATCTTAGATAATAAAGTCTCATTTTTTTCCTTAATCTTAGGTAAAATATATTTTTTAGTATATTCTCTTGATTTATCTATAAGTTTTGAATCACTTGTAACCTCTAATTCTACTACTTGTTGATTTTTATTAACTATTTCTCTAATACATTCTACATTAGATAATAGATTATTGTAATTTAAACTATTTTCTCCAAAAGATTTTCTTGTAATTTCTAGTGCTATTTCAAAAATATTTAAAGCACTTACATAATCCCTTTCTTCAAACTTAAGTATAGCCTTATTATTTAACGCTGCACCATACATAGAATGTTCCTTACCTAAAGTAACTTCATATATTTCTAATGCATTATTTAAGTTGGAATAAGCCTTTTTAAGCTCTCCCTTTTCCTTATATGGTATAACTAAATTATTGTATGTGGTTGCAAGTTCAACTAAATGATCTGGCATATCTAATAATATATTAAGGCTTATCTCATGATATGGAATTGATTTATCTATCTTACCCAAGTTTTGATAAAAAAGTCCAATATTGTTACATAAACCTGCATAGATATATTCTTTTTGCATATTATTTTCATCAAAAATAGATAAGCTTTCTAAATATATACTCTCTATTTTATCTAAATCTCCTCTAAATCTATATACTTCAGCAAGATTAAGTAAAGATGTAGCATAAGCAACAGATCTTTTACCTTCTCTAACTTCTATTAAAGAAAGGGCTTCTTTTAAATTTTTAATACCTAATTCATATTCTCCTATATATTTAGAAGAACCACCAAGTTCATTTAAATAATAAATATATTCATTAGACATTTCTCCATAAATATCCTTGACCATTTTTACTATTTCACATAATATTTTTACTTCAGATACATTATCTGATCTTTTCTGAAATTCTTTTCTTTCATTAATAAATTCATCAAACTTATTTAACATAATTACACCTTTTTATTTAAATTATATCATAAAATGAATATTTTAAAAAATAGCTCTATTTTCATCCATATATTTATGTCACTTTAATCTTTAAAAAAAGACGATAGATTTTACTTCTACCGTCCTATTTAAAAATTGTAATCTATCCCCAAATTTAATCCAACATTTAATTTACTATTTATGTTTGCATTACCTATTACATTTAAACCATCCATAACCTTTAATTTTACACCTAAATTATAGTTTGCACTTATCTTATCTAAACCTTTTCCTATTGTCTTATGTAAATTATCTGATAATCTCTGATTTAACTTTATATTTTCAAGGCTGTTATAATCAAAAACTAATCTATTATGTACACTTATATACTTATTTAATTTACTATCTATTTCTATTCCTAATTCTACATTATGATTCATTAAGTTTGTTATTTCTATATTTCTTAATTCATTTATTATATCAGTATAAGTAATGCTTTCATCTTTTCTTCCCCATACTATTACATAATTAAATGTATAACCTACATATGATTTTAATACACTATTTATAGAGTTTATATTAAATTCCATTCCCAGTCTTATACTTGGGTTTATACTTAAACTATGTAATATGTTTGTCTTTTTATTAGTATTACTTGTTTCATTATATACATCACTTTTACTATATCCTATATTATTATCAGCACTAAGTTTAAAATTATTTAGAAACTTTACACTTACATTTCCACCTATGTTATATAGATTATTTATACTTCTTGCTTTATTACTTCCACTATTTTTAAATTCCACATTTCCATATTGATATATTCCATATAAGTCTAACTTGATATCCTTAGATAACTTATTTGAATGTCCTATTATTGCACCATAATTCTTATCTACAAATGGACTAAATTTTTCCTCATTTAATATATTAGTTCTCACATAAGTATCAAAGTATAGTCTATTTCCTTTTTCTAAGTTATTTAATATTATATTTGTCCTATTATACTTATTATCTATCTCATTTTTTATTATATTCCCCACTATACTTGCATAATTATCTGTAAATATATTTTTAACTTCTGAACTACTTGAACTTAACAACATTGATTTTACAGAACTTGGTATAGCTTTCATTACTCCATATCTACTAAAGAACATTTTCTTGTTTGTATCATAACTTGGTATGTCCTTTAATTTATTTTCATCTATTTCATCCAATGTTTTAAATTCTTCTTCTAATGTACTCACAAACTTTATATTTACTATCTTATCATCATTTATTACAACTGGTTTTAAAAATGGGTTTGACAAATTATTTAAAAAGTCACTATCCTCTTTTAGATAATTTTCCATAACTAATTTAGGTCCTGTAATTTCATTATTATTTTTAATATCTTCTTCTTTTAACCTTACTATATATTCTCCAGTTGTTCTAAACTCTTTTATGTTTATTTCTTTTCCACTAAACTCTACATCAGATGTATGAGTTCCATGTAGTTTATCTATACTTGTTTTAGTACTATCTATCTTTAATTTTCCATCTGTATATATGTTTTTTAGTTTTATTTCACTTTCATCATTTGTTCTATTTTCTACAACTAATGTTCCTTTTTCAGCTATAGTGTAATCTGATTTACTATCATTTTTTAAAACTAGTGTTCCATTTAATACTTGTGAAGGAGCAGTATATTCTTGTTTTCCTGTTAATGTAAGCTTTCCTTCTCCATCTTTTCTAAGTCCTGCTTGGGCTACATTAGAGTAAAATAGTTTTTCACTTTCCAGTACCTTGGGAATTTTGTAATCATAATCAAAAGCATAATAATCTCCATCATACCAATTTTTTACTCCCTTTATTTTCACAATTTTACTTGTTGTATCTTTTCCATCACCTTTTAATCCACTAACTATATCATTTTCAAAAGTATACTCTTTTCCATTCTTTATATTTACATAAAAGTATCTATTTCCATTCTCATCAAATATTTTATCATAGTTTCCCTTAAAATATTTCATTTCATCTATTAGACCAGCATTGAAATCAGATGGTCCTTTTAACGCCTTTTCTCTATTTGCATTACCCCAACCTACATTATCATTTAAATACCCGTCATTTGCATGGTTTGCAGTTCCAAGTATTACCTGTTTTACCTGTTGGTATGTTAAGAAAGGATATTTTTCTTTAATATCATAAGCTAGTCTTGCTATCCTTGGTGATGAAAATGATGATCCAAATTTAGGTTCATCTTGTTCATTATCTGGTTTCAATAAACCATTTTCTCCAACAGTAGCTGATCTTAATAATAAGGCTTTAGTTTGTGGATCATCAAAATACCTTTCTGTATATTGATTATTATCAGAATCTATATATGATGTTTTTATCTTATCTTTATATTTTTCTACCAATTTTTCATTTGTTCTAAAAGAATTTTTTACAAATATACTCTCACTTCTAGTAAGTGCTTGCATATCAGGAGACATTATTTGATAAATATTAAGTATGTTATTAGAAAAGAATTCTGTTTTTATAGTGCTATGATTACCATTACCTATAGCACTTATTAATAACCTTTCATTATATACATAATTTTTATCAATTAATCTATTAGTTAAAAAATCTTCTAAATAGTTTATATCCCTAGGATATATTTTATCTAAATACCTACTATTACTGTATAAATATCCAAAATTTCTGTTATAGTTAACAATACTATATGACATATTTATTATACCTGCTGTATTAATAACATTATCATTATCATCACGTTTAGCTAACTTTATTTTTACATTTTTATTATTAAATACATTTTTTTCAGCTTCACTTACAGAACCATCATTATCTGTGTCCATAAATGCTTCTGTTACATTGAAGGCATGATTATTAAAAACTCCACCTTCTTCATTTGGATTACTATAATTTTCATTTGAATTTTCTTGTAGGAAACTGTATTTCTCTTTTGCTTTTTTTCTTGTATATCTAGTTAATATTAGTTCATATATAGTAACAGGATTTTCATTTTCATTTAATGGTGTTTCGGCTTTTTTTACTTCTTGTAAAGTTTCGTTTACACCTAAACTATATCTTGAAGTATTACTTAACGGTATATATTCTACTGCACTTTTTCTTAAACTTTTAACTCTATATTCTTCAGCATAAAATGATGTACAACTTATTGTTGTAAACAACATTCCAAAACAAAGTCGAAATATCCTACTACTCATAAAATCCTCACTTAATGTATAATATATAATTATTATACCTACCACCTTATTATTTGTCAACGATTAATACTTTAAAAAAAGGACTAACTCCTGCTTATTGCAGAAATTAATCCTTTTATATATCTTTACTATTTTATTTCTTCAAATATTAATTTTTGATTGTCTTTAGTATAAAGAGTTAATATTTTGTTTTCATATTTTATTCCATTTATATTATTTAACATTCCTAGATATTTAGACTCAAGTTCCATAAGTTCAGGTGCTCCAGCCATTAAAGTTGTCCCTATATTTTGTAAAAACAACACATTATTTTCAGTTTCATAACTACTGAAATATCTATTTATTCCACTCTTACCAAAAATATTATTTTCTTTAAATCCTATAGTAATTTCAGCCTCTTTAAATTCACTATTAATTAATTTGAAATTCTTATTTTCCAAACTTCCATTATTTAATTCTTGTATATATACAAGTTTCATTCCATTTTGAGCTTCAAGTATTAATTTTTCTCCTTTTTTACTAATATGTTTATTAGTTGATAAAGCATTTAAATATTCACTTTCTAAAGCCATATCTTCTGGACTTCCAGCCATTCTAGTTAGATTTATACCATCTAGTATCAATTTATTATTCTCTATTTTATATGAAGTAAAAAAGTTGTTTATAGAACTTTTACCTGATAATTTTTTTGATTTAAATTGTAAAACCATTCCTTTGCCTATGGTATTTATAACATTATTTTCAGTGTATTCTATAGTTTCAAGAATAAAATCCTTATTTTCAACATCCATTGATTTAATACTACTACAAGCAAATATCGTAACCATTGATAATATTGTTAAAATAATCTTTCTCATAATATTTCCTTTCTATTCTTTATATAATATCATTATACTAAATATGAAAATCTATTACAACTCTGTTATGAATATTCTAAGATAATTACCATGAAAAACATACCTATTACTAACCTTCTTAACTTAACATATATTTTTGTAATTTTCTACTTGATAATGCTAATACTAAAGTGCCAAATATCAGTATAGTTGATAAAGCATTAATAGTTGGACTTACACCAAATTTTAACATTGAATATATTTGTATAGGTAAAGTATCAGAATTATTTCCTGTAACAAAGCTTGTTATTACAAAATCATCAAGCGATAGTGTTAAAGACATTAAAAATGCTGATATTATACCTGGTATCATAGTTGGTAATATTATCTTATTTAATGTTTGTAATTCTGTTGCACCTAGATCTCTTGAAGCTTCTACTATAGAAAAATCAAATTCAGATAACCTTGACATCAGTATAAACAATGAAAATGGTATATTAAATGTAGTGTGTGCAATAAATATTGTAAACATACCTAAAGGTATTTTAGCAAAATTCATGTTAAAGAATAATAGTAATGATACTCCTATTATTAAATCTGGTATAACCAGTGGAATATAGTTTAATATCTTAACATATGATTTAACTTTAAAATTATACCATTTAATTCCTATAGCACCTAATATTGCTATAACTACTGAAATTGTTGAAGAAGATACAGCTATGATTATACTTCTTCCAAAAGCCTGCCAAAGTCCTGGCGATTTAGTAAATAATTCTATATACCATCTTAACGAAAATGATTTAAATTCATAACCTTTACTTGAATTAAATGATAAAATAATTAACATTATTATTGGTAAATAAAAAAATATCATAACTAACACAAAAAAGAATAAAGAAAATTTTCTTTTTTCATTCATTATTCATCACCATCCTTATCTGCTTTAATCCCTAACCATACAAACATTGAAGTAATAAGTATAAATAAGGTAGAAATAGCCGATGCTGATGGCCAATCTCTTAAACTAAACATTCTTGATGCAATAATATTTCCAAGCATTATACCATCTGTACCACCAACAATATCTGGCACGGCATATGACCCTATTGCTGGAACAAATGTTAATACTAACGCTATAATTATACCATTTTTTATTCCAGGTAAAAATATTTTAATATGTGCAATAAAATTATTTGCACCTAAATCTCTTGCTGCATCTATTAGTGAAAAATCGAATTTTTCTATTGCAGTGTATAAAGGTAATATAGCATAAGGTAGTAATATATATACAGATATTATTATTACTGCATTTCTATTGTATAATAAATCTAACGGTTTATCTAAAAAGAATATCTTTACTAATAATTTATTTAATATACCATTATTACCTATCAATGCAACTATTGAAAATATTCTAACTAAAAAATTAGTCCAAAAAGGTATTACTATTAATAATAACCACATATTTTTTCTCTTTGAACGAGATATGAAATATGCTGTAGGTATAGCTACCAGTATTGTAATTATTGTTATTATCAAAGATAGATTTAAAGTTTTTAAAACTATCTTAAATATGTCCTTTGATGAAAATATATCTATATACGCCCTTAAAGTAAAGGTTGTATAACTTGCTATTCCACCATAAGCACCTTTTTTTAAAAAACTAAAGTATACTATTATTGCTGTTGGTATTGCAAAAAATATACTCATCCATATCGTAATTGGTAAGAAGTATAAGTATTTTAATGTTGATTGTTCTTGTAATGTATTTTTACGTGCCATTATAATACCTCCACTAGATACGCATCTTCATAATTCCAGTAGAAATACACCTTTTCTTTCCATTCAAATAATTCTTCTTCTTCCAAAAATTCTCTATGTTGATCAAATGCTCTAATTATTCTATTTGATCCCTCAACTTTAATAAATAGTTTTGATTGAAACCCAGAGTAAATAACTTCATCAACTACTCCTCTTAATACTTTGTATTTAGAGTTTTCACGTGGTGGTTTAACATCAACTTTAATCTTTTCTGGTCTTAAAGTTAATTTAACTCTATCTCCTATTTTAACAGGTTTATCTAATTCAACCTTATACTCTCCAATTTCATCTGAAACTGCAACTGCATAATTATCATAAACTTCTGTAATTTCTCCTGTTAAAAAATTAGTTTCTCCTATAAAGTCTGCTATAAATTCATCTTTTGGTTTTTCATAAATTTCATTAGGTGTTCCAATTTGTAAAATATCACCCTTATTCATTACAGCTATTCTATCTGATACTGAAAGAGCTTCTTCTTGATCATGGGTTACAAATACGAAAGTTATACCTACTTCATCATGTATAGTATCAAGTTCTATTAATAACTTTTGACGTAATTTAGCATCTAGTGCTGAAAGTGGTTCATCAAGTAATAATACATCTGGTTTTCCTATCAAAGCTCTTGCAATAGCAACCCTTTGTTTTTGTCCACCTGATAAATTTTCTGGCATCTTTTTTTTATGCTCCAATAATCCTACTAAATCTAAATATTTATTAACTTCTTTTTCTATTTCATCTTTTGCAAAACCTTTTAATTTTAATGGAAATGCAACATTATCGTATACAGACATAGTTGGAAATAGGGCATAGTTTTGAAAAACAGTATTAACATTTCTTTTTTCAGGTGGTAACTTATCTATTCTTTCACCATTAACTATTATTTCCCCACTATCAGGATAAATAAATCCTGCTATCATTCTTAAAAGTGTAGTTTTTCCACAACCACTAGGTCCAAGTATGGAAAAAAACTCTCCTTTTTTAATTTCCAAACTTACGTTTTTAAGAATTTTATCTCCTCCAAAACTTTTTGAAACATTTTTAATTATTATATCACTTCTTTCCAATTATCGATCTCCTTTATGAGTTAATTTTTACTAAAAAATTCCTTTGCTAACTCTTTTAAGTAAAATAAGTCTTGTACTCCACATAATTCTCTAACTGAATGCATTGCTAACATAGGAACTCCTAAATCTATTGAATCTATATCAAGGTGTGTTGATGATATTGGTCCTATAGTTGAACCTCCAACTTCATTTGATTGATTTACAAAGAATTGTATTTTAATATCAGTTTTTTCTATAATTTGTTTTATTACTGCTATAGAAAACCCATCTGATGTATATCTTTGGTTTGCACTTATTTTTAATTGTATTCCTTCATTAATTTTCCCAAGATTAGTAGGATCGCTTTTACCTAAGTATGCAGGATGAGCAGCATGTGCTCCATCAGCTGACAAAATAAATGAAGAAGAAAGCATAGTAAGAAAAATGTCTCTATCCATTCCAAGAGAATATATTATTCTCTCAAGTATATTAGATAAATAATTAGAATCTGCTCCTTGTTTTGTAGCAGAACCTATTTCTTCATTATCAAATCCAACAAATACATTAATTTGATTACTATTATTTTCTGCCTCTACTAATCCTAATAATCCTGCATAAACTGAAACTAAATTATCCAGTTTAGGTGCTGACACAAATTCTTCATTTATACCTACTAAAGACCCTTTTTCTGTTGCATATACATATAGGTCAAAATCAAGTATATCTTCTTTTTTAATATTACATTTTTGTGAAATTATATTTAATAAGTAATTATCTCTTTCAAAGCTTTCATTTACTAACCCTATTATTGGTAATAAATCTTTTTGCTTATCTATTTTAATACCATTATTAACTTCTCTATTTTGATGTATAGCTAAGTTAGGTATAATTAATATTGATTCATCTATTTTAACTTTTACAGTCTCAGGTTTAAATACATTATTAGTTCTTATTATTACCCTACCTGCTATAGATAAAGGCCTATCAAACCAAGTATTTAATATTGGGCCACCATAAACTTCTGTATTTAACCTTATTAATCCATTTACTGTCATCTCAGGATTAGGTTTAATCCTAAATCCAGGTGAATCTGTATGAGAACCAAATATTTTAAATCCTTTACTTATATCTAATTTTTCACCTATAGTAAAGGCAACAATTGATGAATTAGATCTTTCAATAAAATATTTTCCACCTTTTTTTAATTCCCATTTATCTGTTAATTCTAATCTCTCAAATTCGTTTTCTGATAATATTGCCAAACAATTTCCAACAACATGATAAGTACTAGGTGAATCATCAATAAATTCTATCATTTCTCTTGCGAAACTTTTAATTTCTAAATCATGAAATTCTGCTTTAAGTTTTTTATTATCCATTATTTCACCTCTACTCCATATATTTTAGCAAACTTATTTTTCAAATAATCTAAATAATATTTAGGTAAAAATTCTTCTCCTGTTGCATTTAATATTATATCTTTAGGATCTTTAAATGAACCGAATTGATGAATTTTTTCTTTAAGCCAACTATTAATATTAGTAAATCTAGCATTTTCTAATTCACTTGATATATCTATATCTTTTTCCATAGCATTATAGAATTGAGCTGAATAAGCTGAACCTAAAACATATGATGAAAAGTATCCAAATG
>NZ_LKKV01000102.1:0-4981 GCF_001902585.1 Streptobacillus notomytis
ATCAATATTATAATAAAGCAATTATAGGGATAATAGCAAATTCAATTTATAAGGTAAAATATGATTTTAATTTAACATACAATGATCATAATATATTAAATAATGGAAAATTATGGTCTAAAGCAACAAAGATGTTTAATAAAAACGTATTTACAAATGATAAGGACTATACTTTAAATATAAATAATGACACTACTAATATATTTATGGGATATGATATAGGAGAGAAATATATTAAGTATGGGGTTTTTGGTAATATAGGATTTGAGAAAGCCTCTAAAGGAGAAACAGGAGTATTTGGATTAGGTATATATGGAACATGGAATAATAAACATTTCTATGCAGATAGTTGGCTAAATTACACATATTTACAAAATAAGATAAATATAAAAGATTCTTATACATATGGATTACATGGGTTAAAGGCTTCAATAGAAACTGGAGTAAGGGGAGATATGTATATAGGTAAGATGAAATTACATGCAAGCCTTTATGAACAATTTATATATAGTTATGTTACAGATCCAGTTATGGAAAAGGTAGAGGGGATAAAATATTTTGGTAATACGAATTTAAGATCTAGATTAGGTACACATTTAACATTATTTACAGGACTTAATAATATAAATCCATATATGGAATTTAATTGGAATTATGATGTAAACTTATCAGGAGTTGAAATAGAAAGAGAAAAACATTACTATAATAATAGTAAGAATACATTTGAATTAAAATGGGGATTAAGAGAGATAAGTTTTAATGATAAGTTGAGTGTGATGGCAAATATAACTCATAGATTTGATAATATAAAAAATAGAGGTAATGGGGTAGAATTAGGATTTTCGTATAACTTTATGTAAAAATAAGTGATTTTTTTATCTAAAATAAGATGATTCAAATTTGAATCATCTTTTTGAGTTTAAAATATGCTTTACAAATAAGGTATGCCGTGTTAAAATTATTAAAATTACAATAACCCAAGGAGGATGAAAATGAAAAAAATATTTTTAATATTAGCTCTTTTAGGTATTTTACTATTTTTCTTTTTAAATAAGAAAGAAAGAGCAGATTATAGAATAGGTATAAGTCAAATAGTAGACCATCCAGCATTAAATGCTACAAGAAATGGGTTTAAAGATGAATTAAAAGCTAATAAAATTAACGCCTTATTTATAGAAACAAATGCAAATGGGGATATTTCAACACTAGTATTAAATATTAGAAAGCTAATAAATCAAAAAGTTAATTTAATATATGCTATTGCTACACCAACTGCACAGGTTGCACAAAATAGTACAAGTGAAATACCTATAGTTATTTCGGCTGTTACAGATGCTAAATCTGCAGGGTTGATAAATAAAAATATTACAGGAGTTTTAGATTCTGTTGATATAGAAAAACAAATATTACTTTTAAAAGATGTAATGCCTAAAATTAAAAGATTGGGAATAGTATATAGTTCTGCTGAACAAAATTCTTTAATTCAAGTAGAAAATTTAAGAAGAATAACAGATAAATATAAAATTGAATTAATTGAAAGATCAGTGAGTCAAATTAATGAAATAGCAATTGCTACTGAATCTATATTAAAAGAAGTAGATGCTTTATATACACCAGCAGATAATTTAGTAGCTTCAACTATAAATGTTATAGCAGATAAAGCAAAAGAAGCTAAAAAAATAACATTAGGTGCTGAAAAATCACATGTTGATGCAGGAATATTAATGACTTTAGGTATAGATTATTATGAATTAGGGAAAGAAGCAGGTAAGATAGTTATAAGAATTATGAAGGGTGAAAATCCTGAATTTATAGAAATAAAAGGTATGGATAATTTAAAATTCGAATATAATAAAGATACAGCTAAATTATTAGGATTGGAGTTTTAAAATATGGATTCTTTGATGATTTTTATAACCTTACTTCCTGAATCCATTAAGTTTGGACTAATTTACTCTATTATGGTAATGGGAGTGTATATAACATACAAAATATTAGATTTCCCAGATTTAACAGTAGATGGTTCATTTACTTTGGGAGGGTTTACTTTTGCGGCAACTATGATAGCATTTCCTAGCCATCCTATAATAGGTTTAATATTTGCAGCCATAGCAGGAACTATAGCTGGCCTTATAACAGGTATTTTACATGTAAAATATGGAATAAATAAATTACTTTCAGGTATAATAACAATGACAGCCTTGTATAGTATAAATGCAAGGATACTTAATAAACCTAATGTATTTTTAGAAAATCAACAAAGTTGGTTCTATATTATAACTTACGAAAAATACTTCACTATATTCATAATAATTTCAATAATACTACTATTTATCAAGGTTTTATACGATAGAAGAATAAAACCAGATAAAGATGTATTAAAAAGTTTAATGATATACATAGTAATATACATATTTTCAATAGGCTATGTATATTATAGTAAAGACATTTCAATGTATTTATTATTAATAATAGTCTTTGTTATAAAGTTAATAATGGATTACATTTTAACATCTAAGTTCGGATTAATACTTAGAGCTTTAGGGGATAATGAAGTACTTGTTTCTAATTTAGGAGTAAGTGTAAGTAAGGTTAAGATTATAGGGTTAATGTTATCTAATTTACTTGTAGCAAGTTCTGGAGCATTTTTTGCTCAATATATTAAAGTGGTAGATCTTTCTTCATCTGTAGGGACAATAATTATAGGTCTTGCCTCAATAATATTTGGTATGGGTGTAATTAAAAGAAGTAGATCTATAAATAATATATCAATAGTAATTCTTGGTTCAATTATTTACTATATTATCATTAACTTTGCACTTAATTCATCATCAATTACAGATGAATTATTCTACGCATTAGGATTTAGTCAAGATTTAATATCTAAATTATCAATAAAACCAACTGATGTTAAAATAATTACAGCAGTATTTCTTGCTATTATACTTGCAGTAGGAAAGAAAAGAGGTAAAGGTAATGCTTAAAATGATAAATTTAAATAAAAAATTCTGTAGTGAATTAGGAGAAGAAAAAATAGTATTTGATAATTTAAATTTTGAAGCAAATGCTGGAGATTTTATTACTGTTATAGGGTCTAATGGTGCAGGAAAATCTACATTTTTAAATACATTAAGTGGTGAGATAGAATTAGATAGTGGAGAGATATTACTTGAAGGGAATAATATAGAAAAACTTAAAGCATATAAGAGGGCGAATTTAATTTCTAAAGTTCACCAAAATGTTTCAAGTGGAACAGCACCTTCTATGACAGTGTTAGAAAATATGTCTATGGCATATAATAAGGGGAAGAAATTTAGATTTGGTTTTGGACTTGAAATATCTAAAATAGAAGAATTTAAAGAAAGTCTTAAAACACTAGGTTTAGGAATAGAAAATCAACTTGAAACAAATGTTGGATTACTTTCTGGTGGACAAAGACAATGTTTATCACTTTTAATGTCAACTTTTAATAAACCGAAATTATTATTACTTGATGAACATACAGCTGCACTTGATCCAGAAACTGCAAAAATTATACTTGAAAAAACAAGTGAAATAGTTAAATCTAATAAAAATTTAATAACATTTATGATTACACATAATATGGAAGATGCAATAAAATATGGAAATAGATTAATAATGTTACATAAAGGGAATATAATATTTGATATAAGGGATGAAGAAAAAAATAATTTAACTGTAGAAAAATTACTAGAAATGTTTAAAAATAAGGAAATTACTACGAGTGATAACGAAATATTTTAAAAAAGAGGTATTATGAAAAAAATTATATTATTATTTTTACTTTTGGTATCTTGTTTTGTATATTCAAATGATCATATTTTATTGATTAATAAAGAAAAAAATATGTACAAATTAGATGAAGGAGTATACAGAAGTAAACAATTAGAATTAGAAGATTTATCAATTATTAATGAACTTGGAATAAAAACTATAATAAATCTAAGATACTTTAATAGGGATAAAGATAAAAAAATATTTAAAGAAACAGATTTAGTATTAATAAACAATCCTTTGAAAACATGGGATATCACTCCAGAAGAAGTTGCAAATGTATTATATGATATAGAACTTTCAAAAGAAAATGGAGCAGTGCTATTCCATTGTTATCATGGTTCTGATAGAACAGGATTAATTGCAGGAATGTATAGAATAATATACCAAGGTTATGAAATAAGTGAAGCCTTGGATGAATTAATAGAGGGGCCTTATGGCTTTCATAAAATTTGGTTTAACATACCTAGAATGTTTAATGAAATTACAGTTGAAAGAATTAAAAATGAAATAATTAAGCTGAGAAATGCTGAAGTAAAAGTACTTGATTAGAAATATAGTTTATGATAAAATGTATTGTGAAATACATAACTTAAGGAGAAAAAATATGAAAGTATTAGCAGTATGTGGAAGTGGAACTGGAACAAGTATGATTTTAAAAACTACAATGAAAAAAATTGTAGATAAAGGAATAAAAATTGAAATTGATACATGTACTATAGATGAATTATCAAATAAAATAGAAGGAGTAGATTTGGTAATTTGTTCAGATAAATTAGCGCCTAAAGTTGATACTAAAAGTAAAAAATTAATTTCAGTTAAAAACATTTTAGATGATGTAGAAGTTTTAGAAAAATTAAATGAAATAGGATTGATATAATATTAGGTGGATTAACCACCTTTTTATTTATAATTAAAAATATAGGAGAAAACATGAAAAAATATTATTTATAACAACTTTAATAACAGGATTAATATCGTTTTCATCTAAAATAACAGTATCAAGATATAGATTAGAGGGGTCAGTTGGAGGAGGTTATTCAACAGCTAAAAATGACAGTGATGATCATAATCTTACACATCTTGATTTAGCAGGTTCATTTTTATCTGAGTATAAGTTTAATATTAATGATAAAAGAGATATAACTTTTGGTCCAAAAATTACAGCTAAAATGGTTTTTTTAAT
>NZ_LKKV01000103.1:0-16349 GCF_001902585.1 Streptobacillus notomytis
TTTTTGAAAATTTTTATTTATAATAAAAAAATATCAGATAAAATATAATTTTTTTCTATTTAAAAGTAATTTTTAAGTTTCCAAACTATATAATATAAAAATTATAATAATTTTAAAATCCTAAGCCATAAAGATTGTATATATTTTTATTTAATTTAAACAATACTTAAGATTATATACCTCCACTTTATTTTTATCAAATTATCAATTCTCCTACATTTAATAATGGTAACATCAATGATATTAAAACAGTTCCTATCAAAAGCGCTATAATTATTATACTTAATGGCTCTAATAATCTTAACATCATTTTTATTTTAGACCCTACTTTATTACTGTATATTAAATAAAGATTTTCAAAACTATTTGATAAATCACCAGTTTTTTCTGCAATATTTATTATAGCTATAAATTCGTTATCAAATATTTTTTTATTAACATATATTTTCTTTAAGGAAGTTCCTTTAGATATTTTCTTTATTATTTTATTCATTTCATATACAAAATATTCATTTTCTACTATATTCAAATTTTTTACTGCATCATAAAAATCTATCCCCGATCTCAGTTGAACATAAATCCCCTGTATATATCTCATCAAAAAAATATCTCTATAAACCTTAATATTAAACTTAAATCTATCTATAATATATCTATTAATTCTTATTAAATATTTAAATAATAAAAAGAACATAAAAAATACTAAGATAATTAAAATATTATATTTTATTATTTTTTCTGAAATTGATATTAATATTTTTGTAAGCAAAGGTAAATCTGTATTTAAATCCTTATATATCTCTATAAATTTCGGAACTATTGTTAACATCATAAATATTAGTATTATAAAAGAAGTTAATAAAAGTATAGCTGGATAACTAATAATATTCATAACCTCTTTTAATATATTATCATCAAATTCATATTTTTTCTTAAGAATATTAAACACCTGCTGTATATTACCCGTATTTTCTACTATAGATATATAACTCAAAAATTCTTTATCATTACTAATATTTTTAAACCCTTCTCTTAAAGTTTTACCTTTTTCTAAATCTTTCTTCAATTTAATTAATCTGACTTTTTCTTTTCCAGTATATATATTACATAAAACATTAATACTATCAATAATATCTATCTCATTTTTTAATAATACTTCTAATCTACTTACTACTTCTTTTCTAAATCTTATTTTATTCATTAAGTATTTCTACCTCTATTTCAACATAAATATTTCTTTTTTCCTTATTTTTATTCTTTTTTCTAAATAAAGTAGAAAAAATTGGAATACTCGGACTAGATATATTAAGACTTTTACTTTCTCTTCCTACACTTGAAATAAATGTATTACTCTTATTCTTAACCAATACTTTAGTATTTAAAATATTTTTACTTCTAACCTTTTCACTTTTAAAACTAGATATCTCAGAATATATTTCAAGTTCAACATACTCCTTATATCCCTTAGTTATTATCCTTGGTTTAATTTTAAAGATTAATCCAGCTTCACTACTTTGAAGCTTTTTCTCTGATGCCTTAAAAAATAATTCATCTGTTATCCTTATTTCTCCTTCACTATTATCTAAAACCGTTATGCTAGGAAAACTTTTAATATAAATATCTCCACTTTGTTTCAAAGCTTCTAAATCTATACCTAATTTACTCCCACCTAAATTAAGTAAATTACTAAGTGATAACTTATTATCTAAAAATTTTCCTATTAAATTATCACTCTTATTCTCTTCAAGTTTCAAATCTAATCCTAATCTGTCAAAAAGTGAAATAGATGTGTCTACAACATTCATCTTAATTATTATTTGTTTTTTAATTTTATCAATACTATATACCGTATATTTAAATTTAGAAATATTATTTTTTTCTCCATGCAATATATATTTATCTCCAACTTTTTTTATTTTAACATCAAAAGTTCCATCTAATTTTAAAATTTCATTTTCAACTATATTTTGAACATTTAATATTTCATATACTTTCTCTACCTGCTTTACTACCTTTTTATCTTTTCTTTCAGTTTTATTATTATATATTTTAATTTTTTTCATATTTTCATTACTAATATACCTATTTTCTGAAAAAGTTATCAATGTAATGAATAATAGAATTAACTTTTTCATAATTTCTCCCTATAATATCCTAAAGACACTTCAAAATATTCACCATTTAATATCATATATGTTTCTCTATTATCAATAAAAATATCTGAATAAAATACATATTGTAAAAATTCATAAAAACTTGATAAACTTCCTTTCATCTTAAAAATTACACTAACTTTTTCATAAAATTTATCTTCTTCTTTAATGATAAATTTAGAATTATCAACCAATCTTAAATTAGAATAATTAGAAAAATAGAAAATCGCTCTTAAAAAATCATTATCTTTAATTACTAACTTTCCTATTTCTTCATCTTTTTGTATTTCAATTTTTTCATATGTTTCATTCAAACTATTAATTTCTTCTATTTCATTATTTAACAGTATAATCTTATCTTTTTTCATGTAATATTCATTAATTTTTTCATAACTTAAGTATATGGATAATATAAAGGTAAATAATATCAAAATATATTTAAGATTTTCTTTCTGTAATTTCATATACAAAAGATATTCCTTCATTTTCATCTTTAAGTTCAACAACCCTATATTCTCCAAAATATTCTTTTAAAGATTTATCAAAATTTTCTAAACCTCTAACACTATTAACTTCTCCCTTTATTTTCCAAATATTATTAACAAGAGAAAGTTCTGTATAACTTAACCCAAATTTAACGCTATTTAAGAAAAATTCTATATCCATATAAAAAGGTTTTTTAAAAGGCTTTTTCATTTTTTTAAATTCATTAAAATTTAATAAAACATTTTCATCATTTCTTATATCCATTTCTTTTAATTTACTTTCTTTTAAATCAATAATTTTTTCCTCTAAAAAAGAAATTTCACTATTAATATGACTCATATCAAATAATTTAAAGCAATATAGATATATAAAAATTGGTATTAATAATAATAAATAAGGAAGCATTTGGAAAAATATTTTACTAATGTTTTTATTTTTAATCTTGTATACATCTTTAGAGAAAATATAATCTTTAAGCTCTTCATTTCCTTTTATTAACCTATAACCTGAAAAATCTTGATCTGTTTCAAAATCTTCTAAACTAAATTCAATTTTTTCTATATTTTTATAAATTTTAATAGAAAAATCTTTAAGTACTATTATAGTATTTTTTTCTATAATTTCAAAAATACTATATATACCTTTAAGCTTATATATATCTGAAAATATATTTTTAATCTTTTTTACAATACTATTTTCAACCTTTTTTTCTATTCCAATTACTTCCATACCTAATATCACATAAATTTCATCATTCTTTGAAATATTTAATTCCTCTAATCCATCTTCTATGTCTAAAAATATATCGTCATAATTAAAAATATATTCTTCATCATCAAACCTTATATATATTCTATCAAGTACCAAAAGTGTAATATATTTTTTCAAGCTATATCACTTCTATCAACATTATCAACTATTTTTAATTTTTCTCTCATAAGTTCTTTTTCAAGCATACTTTTACTATATCCCTCATTTAACATTAAATCTATAGTATTATTTTTTTCTATATTAAATATCATAATAGTTGAAACTATAAATAAAGTAATACTTGAAAAAAATATTACATAAATTAAACTTATCCCCTTATTTTTCACAATTTAACCCTCCTAATAATCTTAATTTTTCCCTTATTTAATTCAATTTCCAATACACCTGATTCATAATTAAAATTACATGTACCCCCTTTTATAATCCTCTTCCTATTTGCATAAACATCTTTATCACTACATCTAATTATTACTTCTTTACCCCTATTGCTAAATTTAATAATTTTACCACTGATATATATATCTAAATTTCCTTTATCATAACTTACATCTCTCGTTCTAATCTTCCTTACTAGACTACTACTTGCAGAATATATCTCTAATTCATTTTTTAAAACTGTATTTTGAAGATTAACAAATAAAATTAAATTTCTATTTATAAATAAAAGTAGTGTTGAAAAAAATATCATGGATAATAAATAATCTAAAAGTATTTGTCCTTTACTTTTCAAGTATAATAAAATCCTTTAAATTATTTATACTAACAAAGGCTACACCTCTATCAATATATAGATTAAAAGCTATTTTACCACTAATTTCATAATCATTATTTCCCAAATAATTAGCAAAATCAGAAGAATTATCAAATACACATTTATTACATATTAAACTTTCAATTTTATCACTACTATACCCTTTTATATCCACCAATATATTATGTAAATTTACCATATCTTTTAACTTTTCTTTCTGTCTTTTTTCTATAACATGTATATTTCTAACAACATATATATTAGCTAATAGAACTATAACAAAAATTAAGATTGAAAATAATGTTTCTATTAACATTTCACCTCTATTTTTCATATAACACCTATAGTATGAACAATAAATGAAAAGCACATAGCCGGTGCAAATGGAACATATTTTTTTCTTAATATAAGAGAATAAATCAAAGAACTAAGGTACATTACTTCATAAAAAGTAAAAAGGAAATACATATCTTTCACTCCGAAATACATACCAAATATTAACATTAATTTAATATCTCCCATTCCTATAATCTCACAATTAAAATATGATTCTAATATCCATAGTATAAAAAAGGGTAAAGAAAAAATGCCCATGCCAACATAACTACTATAAATCCCACTATCAGTAGAAAAATATAGAAATATGGCCAATATGATAATATGACTATCATAAATATATCCTTCCATGAAATCTATATAAGAAACATAAAACAGTAGTAAATAGCTAATATATATCATTTTTTCTTACCATTAATGGTATATGTAACAGTTTCAGGTTCTGTAACACTTGCAATAATTTTTCCATCTTCAATTAAAAATTCACCTTTAAATCTTCCCACGAAAAAATTATTACTTCCACTATTAATGTTTACTCCTAAATTCTCAGCTTCTCCCAACACCTTATAAATATCAATATCATTTTTACCATCTAAATTCATTAATATATACAAGTTATTTAATTCAGATATTGCTGAAAATATTTTAGTTTCATTAGCCTTATCTATATATTTACTAATTTTTGGAACTGTAACACTTGCAAGTATTCCAATAATAGCTATAACAGTAATAATTTCTATTAAAGTGAAACCCCTATTTTTTTTCTTTCTCATATTCCCCTCCTTTGTATACATTCATTTTACTCCTTAAATTTTATTTTGTCAATTATTTTTTAATTTTTATTTAATTGTTTTACTTTTAATTTACAATTTGTTAGAATATATCAGAGGTGATGAAATGATACTTGGTTTTGATATTGGAAATACTCATATTTGTCCAATAATATATGATGATAATGGTAAAATACTAGAAAAATTTAGAATCCCTAGCAAAATTAATTTAACTGAAGACACTCTATATGCTACACTTAAGACTCTATGTGATTTTAAAAAAATAGATTTAGATAATATAAAAGATGTCGTCTATTCATCAGTTGTCCCACATTTAAATAATATATTTGATTATTTATCACAAAAATATTTTAACTGTAAACCATATATATTAAATGTAAATAATATTGATGAAAATTTACTTACATTTACTACTAATATTGAAAGAAATTTAGGAGCAGATAGAATTGCAACTATACTAGCTATGAAAAAATATATAACTGATAGAGAATGTATAATAATTGATTTTGGAACAGCAACAACTTTTGAAGTTGTAAAGGATAACAAGTATCTCGGTGGTGCAATACTTACAGGTATAGATTTATCAATAAATGCACTATTTCAAAATACTGCTAAATTGCCTAAAGTTACTTTTGAAAAACCAAATGAAATACTTGGAAATACTACTATTTCTCAAATTAATATAGGCCTATATTATTCTAATGTAGGTGGTATAAAAGAACTTATTAATCAGTATAAAAAAATATATCCTAATGCCTATATAGTTTCAACAGGTGGACAAGGAAAAATAATAACAGAAGAACTAAAAGATTTTATAAATGAATATAAAGGAAGTTTATGTGAAGAGGGTATATTTGAATTTTATAACTATATAAAAAACAAAAGCAGGAGATAATCCTGCTTTTAATTTATTTTTGTTCTTCTAAATATTTAACTTCTAATCCAGTTAAATTAATTTCAACACGTCTGTTTGGTAATAAACATTGTTTTAATTTATCTGTAGCTCTACTTCCTGGACAATGAACTTTAGGCTCTTTTTTACCTCTACTTGCAACAGTAATTTGAGTAGTTACTCCTAATTGTTGTAAGTAAGATCTTACAGTTTGAGCACGTCTTAATCCTAAAGCCATATTATAGCTTTCGCTTCCTAATCTATCAGTATGTCCTATTATATCTATTCTATCTAATCTTACATAATCAGTTGATAGTTTCTTAACTAAATCTTGAATTTCCATTTTACCTTTTTCTAGCATATCTTCTAATTTATGTTTATTAAATTTGAATAATGCATCGGCACTTAATTCAATTTTCTTAACTTGTGGTTTAATATGAACTGGTACTTCAACTGGTTTTTCTACTGGAACTTCAACCATTTTTTCTACTACTTTTTCCACCGGAACTTCAACCATTTTTTCTACTACTTTTTCTACTGGAACTTCCACTATTTTCTCTACTATTTTTTCTACTGGAACCTCTACTATTTTCTCTACTATTTTTTCTACTACTTTTTCCACTGGAACTTCTACTATTTTCTCTACTATTTTTTCTATTATTTCTGGTTTTGGTTCAGGTTTAACTTCAGGTTTAACTGGTTCAACTGGTAACACTGGTTCTTCAACAACCGTTCTCGATAAATTTCCTAATCTTAATCCTGCTGTTATTCCTACTTTATTTATAACATTTGATTTTTTCATTAACTCATTTTGTGCAGCTGATGCTTGAGCAGCGGCCGCGGCAGCTCCATTACCACTTTCTACTACCATCAAGTGCGTTCTTGAAGCTAATGCTTCAACAACAAAAGGACCATACTCTCCATTTACTCCTATTGCGTAATATAATCCACCTGTTCCTTTATTATTTACATTTGCATGTTCTCTTACAAATCCATATCCTAATTTACCAACTATAGCAAGAGGTGCATCCCCTGTTTCTAACTGTAATACATTTGCTTTAATTACAGCATATACTGGTACATGATGGTATCTCTTATTATTACTATTTCCATTATTAGGATTTTTTACATCTGAGAATTTCTGATATCCATACCCTGCTGTTTTATCAGAAAAATTATATTCTGCACCTACTCCCACTTCAACCTTATGTTGATTAACAGGAAATAATTCAGCACTTACAACAAATCCTCTTTCTAAGTCCGTCGACTCACTATTAAAAAATTTGTTATTTTCTGATTGTCTTCTAAAGACATCGTAACCACCTTTTATTTGTAATTCAACTCCAGAAACAGCATTTAATGCCGTTAATGCAGTTAAAATCAAAAGAAACTTCTTCATAACTATCCTCCTAATTACTTTTCCTTTTTATATATTCTCGCCAATATTATACTACATTTTTGTAAAAAAGTCTACTATTTTTTATACAGTTCAATGTTCTCAACAAGCTTAATAAGCTTGCTTTCCAGTTCATTTTTTATAGATTTTTCTTTGTCAATAATAACCTTAGGGGCTTTAGTGATAAATGCTTCACTTGATAATTTATTCACTGTTTTTTCAAGCTCATTTTTAACTTTTTTTATTTCTTTATTTAATTTTTCTATTTCTTTAGACACATCTATTAAACCGTCTAAAGAAACATATATTTTCGTATTTCCTACAACTCTAAATCCAGCCATTTTAGGTACTTCAGTTAATGTTAAAACATTTTCAACATTAGCAAGTTTATCTAATACTTTAAGATTATTTAATAATAAAGTTTTTTCATTTTCATCTTCACTATCAATAATTATTTCTATTTTTTTGGCAGGAGATATATTATTTTCTGCTCTAATATTTCTAATTGATGATACAACTTCTTTTAGATAATCAAAGTGTTTAATAACTTCCAAGTTTAATAATCCCTTATCTTCCTCAGGGTATTCAACTAGCATTATACTATCACCATAAGGTTTAATTTTTTGCCATATCTCTTCTGTTATAAACGGAATAAATGGATGTAATAATCTAAGTCCATTATCAAGTACATGTTTTAATATCCACTGTGCTGTTTGTCTATCAGTATCATTTTCATCAACACCATAAATTCTTGTTTTAGCTATTTCTAAATACCAGTCACAAAAGTCATTTCTGAAAAATTCATAAGCTATTTTAGCTGATATATCTATGTTATATTCTTCCATTTCTTTATTAATATTTCTTGAAGCTAACTGTAATTTAGATAATATCCATTGATCCTCTAATTTAAAGTCTAAATCAAGTATTGAAATATCTTTTTTAAATCCTTCTAAATTAGAAATTACAAACTTAGATGCATTCCATATTTTATTTGCAAAAGTCAGACCCATTTCAAGTAATTTTTCAGAAAAGAATATATCTTGTCCCTGACTTGTATTATACATAAAACTAAATCTAACTGCATCTGATCCATATTTATCAAGAATCTCTAAAGTATTAGGAGCATTACCTAAAGACTTAGACATTTTTCTTCCTATTTCATCTCTTATTATTCCTGTAAAATATACTTCCTTAAATGGAATAGTATCTAAGAAATATAAACTCATCATTATCATACGTGCTACCCAGAAGAATATTATATCATCTGCTGTAACTAATAAATCTGTTGGGAAATATCTTTCTAAATCTCTTGTCTTTTTAGGCCATCCCATAGTAGAAAAAGGCCAAAGAGCTGATGAAAACCATGTATCTAATACATCTGTTTCTTCTCTTAACGGTAATTCTTCACCAAATTTTTCAACACATATTTTCTTAGCCTCTTCAATGTTTTTAGCTACTATTAATTCATTATTAGGGGTGTAATAAGCAGGTATTCTATGTCCCCACCAAATTTGACGACTTATAGTCCAATCCCTAATATTTTCTAGCCAGCTATAATATCTCTTTTCCATTCTCTTAGGCGTTAATTTAATTTCACCATTTCTAACAACTTCTAAAGCTCTTTGTGCTAATGGTTGCATCTTAACAAACCATTGATCAGATATTCTTGGTTCTACAATAGTTTTACAACGATAACAATGGCCTACTGCATGATTATGTTTTTTTACATTTACTAAAAGTCCAAAGTCCTCTAAATCTTTTAATACTGCTTTTCTTGCTTCAAATCTATCCATTCCTTGGTATTTCCCACCAAAATTATTAATTTTAGCATCTTCTGTAAACACATTAATAATCTCAAGACCAGTTCTTTTTGATACCTCAAAATCATTAGGATCATGAGCTGGAGTCATTTTAACTACTCCTGTTCCAAATTCTTTATCAACATAATTATCTGCAACTATAGGAATTTCTCTATTCATTAATGGTAATATAGCTGTTTTACCTATTAGATACTTGTATCTTTCATCTTCTGGATTTACTGCTATACCCGTATCTCCTAACATAGTTTCTGGTCTTGTAGTAGCAACTATTAAATAACCTTCTTCATCTTTTAATGGATATTTAATTTCCCATATATTACCCTCTTTGTCAATATGATTTATTTCATCATCTGCAAGTGCTGTAATACATCTAGGACACCAGTTAACCATGTACTCCCCTTTATATATCAATCCTTGATTATATAGGGTTACAAATACTTCTCTAACTGCTTCTGAAAGACCTTCATCCATAGTAAATCTTTCTCTTTCCCAGTCAACAGAATTTCCTATTCTTCTTTGTTGCTCAGTTATGATTCCTCCATGTTTCTCTTTCCATTCCCAAACTTGTTTAATAAATTCTTCTCTTCCTAAATCTTCTTTTCTTAAATTAGATTCAGCAAGTTTTCTTTCCACTACATTTTGAGTTGCAATACCAGCATGATCTGTACCTGTTTGCCATAAAGTATCATAACCTTTCATTCTCTTATACCTTATTACAACATCTTGTATAGTATTATTTAAAATATGACCCATATGTAAAACCCCTGTTACATTTGGTGGTGGAATTACTATACTATATGCTGGTTTTTCATCATCTTTTGATGGTTTAAAATATCCTTTTTCTTCCCATATTTTATACCATTTCTGTTCTATATCAAGTGGATTGTACTTATCCATATTAATATTCCTCCTTAAATAGCTTCAATATATATTTATATTTAACATCTTTCCATTTTAACAATTATATTGATTTAACTATAATAACATTGAAATTACAAATAGGAAAAATATTAAAATTATATTTCTAAATTATTATTACTAAAAAAGGTTTATTTAAATTATGTGAAAGTATAAATTATGCTAAATCACATTTATATTTTTCATATAATCTAAATACCCCTTCAATTGTATTATTCTATCATAATTAATGACTTTTTTCAAGAAAAGTCACAGTTAAAAATTTTTTTAATTTCAGCCAATCTTTTAATATAATATTTTTTTACAAATTCATAATTTTTATGTTTATTAATTTGCTTGTTTATAATATCAACAACTCTATTTTGGTGTTCTTCTGTATAATTAAAAGTATCCCAACCACGATCATTATTCAAACATATTTCAAGTAATTTTTTCAAAAGTTAGAATTCTATCATTATCTCTATAATAATACATATCACATATCTTTAATATTTTTAGTAATTGTAACTTGAATTTTAGCTTCATAAAACGTATCTAAAACTTCAGAACTAATTGTATTATCTAGTGTTACTAAAAACATTTCTCTTGTTCCAGTTCTCCCCATTTCTCCTGGAATTTCTTGCCATATTTCTCTTAAAGTAAAGTTTTTGCACTAATTAATACTGCATTTCTTTTATTTACCATGTATTCTAAAACTCCAGGTGAAATTAAATATACTGATTTACCAATACCTTTTTTAATAAATTCTTTCTTACCAATATTACCTTGACTATCAAAAGAAATTCCTACTCCTATTAGAATTAATTCAATCATACATTCAAACTCTTTACCTGTTCTACTTCTTCTGCTTTTAGTATTTGATAAAATTAAAGTACATATATGTTCTGGAAATTATTCTAAAAAGTTTGTAATTGCATTAAGTGCTGTAATATATATAAATGGTTCATCACAAACTATTTTTTTAAAATATTATATGTAATTTCTTTTTCTAACATATAAAATTCATTACAACATTTTTCTCTGAGAGTTTCAACGATTTCACTAGCATTATCAAAAAAGAAATCTCTGATTTTTGTATCATATCCCATTTTAATAAAATTATCATAACCCAGTTTAAACTCTATTTTTCTTCTTTCTTTAATTAATTCCTTATATCTGTCAACACAAATATTTTCCATAGAATTTTTCCTTTTGTTAATAATAATTTAAACAAATGTAATAAATAGAACAATAAATCCTTAGAATGACACTTTATAAAAATATGATAACATACACTAATATTATATCACAAACATATAATATTGCAAATGACTCAAAAAATAATTAAAAGAATGTGAAAACGTGGAAAGTCAGCCATATTTAATTGAATTAAATCACATTTTATCATTTCCAAAAAAAGCATTTTTTCAAATAATGAAAAAGAGAAATATAAAATCATAGATTTACTGAAATTGGTGGTATAAAATTATGGTTATAGCAAAATATCATTCTTTTTGAAATTAAAAGAAAAGTAAATATTTAATTAAAAATAACTCCTCGTGAAGCAGCAAGGCTTCAAGGTTTCCCAGAAAACTATATTGTACCAGTAAGTGACACTCAAAACTATAAACAATTTAGTAATTCTGTAGCTATTCCAGTTATTCATGCTATTGCAAAAAATATAAAAAAGACTCGAGATACCTCGAGTCAAATATATTATACTTTTTTAAATTTAAAATAATCCTGGAATGCTTACTCCACCAGTAACAACACTCATTTCTCTTTCAGCTAATTCTTCAGCTTTCTTTATCGCACCATTAACAGCAGATAATACTAAAGCTGATAATTCATCTGCAGTTTCATCTTCAGCTGCATCATTTATAATATCTAAAGAAATTTTTATATCAACTATATTTTTTTGACCATCTGCTTTTACTTTAACTAATCCTCCAGCAACAGTTTCTTCAACATACAAATCTTTTAATTCTTCTTGAATTTGTAGCATCTTTTCTTGCATTGCTTGAGCTTTCTTGATTAAATCTGATTGGCTATTAACACTTGACTGTGCTACTTTTAATTTCCTTACCATCTTTCCTCCTGAAATATAAAAAAATGGTGGCGAGAGAAGGATTCGAACCTTCGAAGGCTGAGCCGGCAGATTTACAGTCTGCTCCCTTTGGCCACTCGGGTATCTCGCCACGATGGTGCCGCTTATCGGATTCGAACCAATCACCTGCTGATTACAAGTCAGCTGCTCTACCTAATGAGCTAAAGCGGCAAATATATAAATTGTCTTTAAGAAAATGGCGGAAGTGACGAGACTCGAACTCGCGACATCTTGCGTGACAGGCAAGCACTCTAACCAACTGAGCTACACCTCCATAAATGGTGGTCACAACTGGGCTCGAACCAGTGACCCCCTGCTTGTAAGGCAGGTGCTCTCCCAACTGAGCTATGCGACCATTTATAATTAAATTAATTTGGTAGGCCCTAGGAGAATCGAACTCCTGTTTTTAGGATGAAAACCTAATGTCCTGACCACTAGACGAAGGGCCCAAATTATTTTAACTATTTTCTTTGTCATCTACTGACAAGGATTATAATATCATATGCCTTAAATAAAGTCAAGCATTTTTTTCGGTTTTTTTTATTTTTATGAAAAAATACCTTTTTTTGCTTTAAAATACGTACTTTATAAAACAAAAATATCAGTTAAATTATAAGTGAAAGTAATGCACATATAAAAATTATATTACGCATTTTAAATTTGTAATTTAATAATATAACTGCCACAAAAAAACAAACTGTAGATACATATTCTACTCTATATGAAGATGAAAAATCTATAAAAATACTTTTTTTAAGTATATTAATTGTCGCTATTAAAATAAGAGAAATTGTAGCTGGTTTTATTCCATCAATAATCTTTACTAGCTTCTTATTTTCTAAACCTATATATTTTATAAATATTATCAATAATATAATTTGAGGACTAATAACACCTAAAGTAGCAATTATAGCTCCAATTATACCTGCATTTATCATACCTATAAATGTAGCTGCATTTATAGCTATAGGTCCTGGAGTTATTTGAGAAATAGATATTATATCTACCAAAGTAGAACTTGTAACCCATGAATATCTCTTTACTATAAATTCTTCTATTAAAGGAAGTATTACATAACCTCCTCCAAAGGCAAACATACCTATCTCAAAAAAGGCTGTATATAATTTTAATAACATCAATTTTCACCCCTATTTTTCCAAATTCCTAGAAATCCACATATTAATAAAATATATATCAATTGAAATTTAAAAACTAATGAAAGTATAAGTACTAGTATATTTATACTTAAATAAAAATATTTTTTCTTATCACTTAATTGTTTTACAAACATATTATATACCGTATAAAATAATAAGGCTATTATTGCACCACTAATTCCTTTAAGAATTTTTTGTACATATATATTACCTATAAATTTGCTGTAACTAAATGCTATTAACAATATTACAATTATGCAAGGCAGTATTGAAGCAATTACAGCTATTATAGATCCTAATAAACCCTTAGTATAATATCCAACTAAAAATGACGTTGAAATAGTCATAACACCTGGTATAGATTGTGCTAAAGTTATTATCTTCAACATCTGTTCATCTGATATAACATTATTTTTTTCAACAAATTCATCTCTAATTATTGGAATTATTGTATACCCTCCTCCAAATGTAATGGAATTTATAATAAAAAGGGTTTTAAATAATTCAAAATAACTCATTTTTTTCATTTTAATCACCTTTTTCATTATATCATCTATACTTGATTTTTACAATTTAACATGTTAAAATTAACCGTTAATTAATTTATACTCGGAGGTACAAATGTTATTAGAAAACTTAAAGGTAGTATTAAATGATAAATTTTTATCGGCTATCTTTTCAACAATTTTTATTATTCTATTAGGATATTATTTAAGAAAAAAGAAAATAGTAAATGAGCACGCTTCTAAAGTATTAAGTTCAATTCTATTAAGTGCTGCTCTACCGGCGTTAGCTTTCAAAGCTTTTTTAGCTGATATAAGTGAAAAAACTTATACTACTGGAATAAATGTATTAGTATTTGGATTTGTTGCATACATCCTTTTAATTATAATAGGATATGTACTATATGCAAATAAAAAAGGAGATTTAAAAGATACATTAGTGGTATTAACTGCTTTTGGATCAACTACTTTCTTTGGTATCCCTATAATCAATGGATTATTCGGGAATGAAGGAACTCTTTATGCAAATGTATTTAATATAGCTTACAGAGTCTTCCTATATTCTTTTGCACTAATAGTTATGAGTGGGGCAAAATTTGATAGAAAAAATTTAAAACAAATTTTCGCTAACCCTATAATAATAGCAACATTCTTAGGATTATTCTTATGGATATTCCAATCATCTATACCACAAACTAGCATAATGATTAAAGATACAAAAACTGGAGAAATGATAGCTAAAAGTATTTCTATTTTCAGAATAGATAAAACTTTACCTTGGTTATTTAATGGTATCAACTACTTAGCAACTTTATCATCTCCTCTTGCATGGCTTGCTATAGGAATGACTTTAGCACAAATATCATTAAAAGATGCTATCAAAGAAAAACTTACTATTATTTATGCAGGATATAAATTATTATTAATCCCTGCATTATTCTTCGGAATTTTAATAGTTTTAAATAAATTTGGAATTACTTTCACTTATGAAGCTATAGCAGCAATAATAATAATGCTTGCTACTCCACCTGCTACAGTTGCAGTTGCATATGCAATTAAATTTGAAAAAGAAGCTGTGCTTGCTTCAAATATTTCATTAGTAAATACTGTATTTGCAATTTTTGCAATCATTTTCTGGATAATAGTTTTAGCGGCTGCACATGTAGCTACAATAATATAGAAAGAGGTAAATAAATGAAAGTCTTATGTTATGGCGTAAGAGATGTTGAAGAAAAATTTTTTCATGAATTAAATAAAAAATTTAATTTTGAAATTACTTGTATTCCAGAATACTTAAATAGCGAAGAAACTGCAGAAATGGCTAAAGGTTATGATGCAGTAATATTAAGAGGTAATTGCTGGGCTACAAAAGAAAATTTAGATATTTATAAAAAAAACAATGTTAAATATGTACTAACAAGAACTGTTGGTGTAAATCACATAGATGTTAATTACGCTAAAGAATTAGGTATGAAAATGGCTTATGTTCCATTTTATTCACCTAATGCAATCGCAGAACTTGCAGTAACTCTTGCAATGATGTTACTAAGAAACACAGCTTTAATGACTTCAAGCTGTTCTAATAAAGACTTTAGAGTAAGTTCTAATATGTTCTCAAGAGAAATTAGAAATTGTACAGTAGGTGTAATAGGATTAGGTAAAATAGGATTTACAGCCGCTAAATTATTTAATGGTTTAGGAGCTAAAGTACTAGGTTATGATATGTTCAAAAAAGAAAATGTAGCAGATATTTTAACTCAAGTAGATTTAGATACATTAATAAAAGAAAGTGACATAATTTCTTTACATATTCCATTTATTAAAGAAAATGGAAAACTTGTTACTGAAGAATTTATTTCAAAAATGAAAGATAATTCTATACTAATTAATACAGGTCGTGGAGAAACTATGTGTACTAAAGCAATAATAGATGGAATAAAATCAGGAAAACTTTCTGGAGCTGGAATAGATACTTTAGAAAATGAAACAGAATTATTTTTCAAAGACTTTACAGGAAAAAATATTCCAAATGAATTATTTAATGAATTAGTAAGCCTATATCCTAAAGTATTACTAACTCCACATCTTGGATCATTTACAGATGAAGCTGTAACTAATATGATAGAAACAACTTATGAAAACTTACAAGAATTTATTACAACAGGAGATTGTAAGAACAAATTATAAGAATACATTTATTAACTGATCACCTTAAGGAGGTCAGTTTTTTTATTATAAAAAAGACCCCTAAGGGTCTTTATTATATTTCCTCTAATGCCTTTATTCTCT
>NZ_LKKV01000104.1:0-12620 GCF_001902585.1 Streptobacillus notomytis
AGAAGAAAACATAAGCTTATAATTCTTTAATTTTTAAATCCCCATATGGGGATTTTTTTAATGTTGACAAAAATATATTTAAAAAGTATTATATTAGTATATGAAATGAATGGAGTAAATAGTGAATATTAAGGAAATAGTGGAAGAAGTAGTAGATACATGTAGAACTAATGATCCTATTAGTATAGCTAAGAAATATAATATAGAAGTTTTGTATAGAGATTTGGGTAATATCAAAGGATTTTTTAAGAAAATAAATAATGTTAAGTTTATTGCTATAAATGATAATTTATCTGAATTTATGGAAAAAATGGTACTTGCACATGAATTAGGTCATGCATTTCTTCATAATGACGATGCTATTGAATTTAAAGAAAATTTTATTAATGCTTCATCTTTTTTAGAAAAAGAAGCTAATACTTTTGCAGCATATTTACTTTTTGGATATTTAAATGAAGAAGAATTAGAATATTTCATGATAAATGATGAGGAAGAAAGAATATATAGATATCTAAAAGGATTGATAAAATAAAAATGCGTATTAAAAGCCTATATTTTAAACGCATTTTTTTTATTTATTAATCTACTAAAGTTGATAATAATTCAGCCATTTCTTCTATTGCTTTTTCAGCACTTGGACCTTCAGCTGATACTATTACTTCAGCGTCTTTTTTTATACCTAGAGATAAAATTTTTACTAAAGAATCAGCCTTTGCTTCTTTTCCGTTGTAAGATAACATTATTTGAGTTCCATCTTCTTTAAATTCTTTAGCCTTTTTAACTATAACTGAACCTGGTCTTGTATGTATACCAGTTTCATTAATAATTGTTACTGTTTTTGACATTTCTTACTCCTCCTAGAACTTTATATATGATAGATTTTACACTACATTTTGATGTTTGTCAACCTTTAAATTCTTACAGTTTTAATTCATAATCTATATTTTCAAGAAGGTCTTTGTTGCTTGAATATCTCTTAATTAAATCCATTAAAAATTTAAGAGCTTCCGCTTCATTTAATTTTAATAAAAATTTTCTTAATTTAAGTATTGCATCAAATTCTCTTTTAGAATAAAGTAATTCTTCTTTTCTAGTACCACTTTTTAATATATCAACTGCTGGGAAAAGTCTTAATTGTTGAAGGGCTCTATCTAGAACCAATTCCATATTTCCTGTTCCTTTAAATTCCTCAAAAATAACTTCATCCATACGACTTCCAGTTTCTATTAAAGCTGTTGCAAGTATAGTTAAACTTCCACCACCTTTAATTTTTCTAGCAGCTCCTAAAAATTTCTTAGGCATATATAATGATTTAGGATCTATACCACCTGATAAAAGTTTACCACTTGAAGGCATTTCTATATTGTATGATCTTGCAAGCCTTGTTAAACTATCCATTAAAATAACAATATTGTTTCCTTTTTCTATTTCTCTTTTTGCAGCTTCTAATACTTTTTCGGTAACACTTAAATGTACAGAAGTATTTTCATCAAATGTTGCAGCAAATATTTCTGCATTTTTTACATTTTCTTTAATATCTGTAACTTCTTCTGGTCTTTCATCTATTAGTATTATCCAAACCTGTACATCTTTATTATATTTCAATATATCATTAGCAAGGTCTGAAAGTATAGTAGTTTTACCTGCTTTAGGAGGAGCAACTATTAGACCTCTTTGACCTTTTCCAATAGGTGCAACTAAGTCAATTATTCTTGAAGAAATTGTTCCTTCACTTAATTCTAATCTTTCTACAGGGTATGATGGTGTTAAATCATCGAAAATAGGTCTTTGACGACTTAATTCACCTTTTTCACCATTAACATATATTAATTTCAATAATCCGAAGTTTTTTTCATCATTTAGTGGTTTTCTTACTTCACCAACTATTACATCTCCTTGTCTTAAACCGAATTTTTTGATTTGAGAATTAGAGACATATACATCAGTATTTTGAGGAGTATTTCTTAAAAAACCATATGTTTCATTTATGATATCTAGCTCACCATATGAATAGATTAAACCTTGTTCTGTTGCAATACTGTAGCATAATCTATTTAATAATTCCATTTTAGGAATAGTAGAATATCCATCTATTTTATGTTCTTTTGCAAGTTTTCTTAGATTGGTAAGAGTAAAATTACCTAATTCATCTAAAATATTATTTTCCATTGTTATTCCTTTCTTATTTATGAAATCCAAGATCAGCTGGATTAATATCACCAGAAACATATAATATTTTTCCACCGTTATTTTCAAATTCTTTTCTTAACTCGACTACTTTTTTAATTAAATTTATAGTATCTGTATCAATATTTTCTTCTTTATATCTTCCTAATGACCAAAAATCTATAATTAATTTAGAATCACCACATATTTTTTTTACATTATATTTTAATGCATATTTTAATGCTATAAATAATCCTGTTAATTCTCCGAAATTATTGGTTCTATTGTTGTTTAAAAAGTAATTTCCATATGAATTTATTTTTTCATGTGGCATTATGAAAGGTAGAAGTGAATCACCGTAAACATCAGATACTTTAACTTCAACTATAGTATTTCTACCAGTACCAGAGTCAAAGTATATAGCATCTTTGTGTAATTCAGATGTTGATTTTGATTTTGGAGTGTATAAAGCACCGTCTTCAAGCCATTTTTTAGCTTCTTTTTCATTTTCGAATTTTTTAAATCTAGCATTTTTACCTTTTGTAAGACTTTGACATTCAGTCCATGTTTTTACGATGCCAGATTTTTTTTCTTCTTCTATATAATATGCATAAACCATATTTATTCCATATCTATAATATCAACTACATTAAAGTTAGCTGATTTTACATAGTATTTAATCATTTCATTTGATGTAAAATTATTTAAAGAAAGTGTTATAGAATTGTTATCTAAATCTGCTTCCAAATCTTCAATTTCTGTAAGACCTAAAAGTATAGTAGAAATTTGTTTTACTTGTTTAATATCATTTAAATTTTCTAGTAATATTTTCTTTTTCATATTATATACACCTCTTTTATCATTTATACACTAATTATATCAAAAACACTAGTTAAAGTAAAGAAAAGAGCAAATAAAAAGTTGTGGAAATCCCACAACTTTTACTATTATATTTTGTATTTAGCCCTAATTTTATTTTTATAAATATCTGCTTGAGTACCATATATTAATTGTATACCATTTCCAGATCTTATTACACCCTTAGCTTTTAATGATTTCCATATTTCATCATCACTAACATTTTTAGGTTCTTTTACTGTAACCCTAAGTCTTGTAATACAAGCATCTATATGTTCTATATTTTCAATACCACCAAGGTTATTAACTATTTCATCTATTATAAGGGTATCTTCTTTTGTCGCGTTATAATCAGCTCTTGAATATAGTTTATTTTCTGCCCCTTCTCTACCAGGAGTAGCAAAGTTAAATTTGATGATTATATACTTAAACACGAAATAGTAGATAACAGAATAAATAGGTCCTAAAATTAATATCCATTGATAAGATGTTTTAGCTGGTCCTTGTAATAATGCAAAGAATGTGAAATCTATAATTCCACGAGAGAAAGTAATTCCAACTGCAACATTTAAAACATACATTAAGAAATATGCTAAACCTTCAAGTAAAGCATGTATTACATAAAGCACAGGTGCCACAAATAAGAAAGTAAATTCAATTGGTTCAGTAATACCTGTTAAAAATGATGTTAATGCTGCTGATAGAAGAATACCTTTAACTAATTTTTTGTTTTTATCTTGAGCAGTATGATACATAGCTAATGCAGCTGCAGGTAATCCAAACATCATAGGTAAGAATCCACCTGTCATAGTCTTTGTTGCAGCGGAGCTAAAGTGAGATATAGTTTTATCTGCAAGTTGTGCAAAGAATATATTTTGTCCTCCAGCAACCATAACTCCAGCAACTTCTTCATATCCTCCAAGTTGAGTATACCAGAATAATGGATATATTGCATGATGTAATCCAAAAATATTTAATAATCTCATAGTAGCACCATAGAAGAATGTACCTATAGCACCTGTAGCAGCAAATAATTCTCCTGCTTTAACTATTAAAAGGAATAAGCTTGGCCAAATAAATGGAAAAATTGCAGCTATAGGTATGAATATTAATATAGTTATAACTGGGATTAATCTATTTCCACTAAAGAAAGCTAAATAATCTGGTAATTTTTTATCTGAAAATTTATTAGTAATTATTGCAGAAGTAATACCTGTTACTATACCTCCAAAAACACCTGTTTGTAATGTAAAGATACCAAGTTCTTTAGCATAAAGAGCAACAGTACCTCTTGCAGCTGATTCTGATAATCCTGTTTCAAGTAATGCAGAAAAAGTTACTTTATCAGGTGTAATACCTTTAAAAGTTAAAATAGTATTTATAATAGTATGGAATAATAGAAAACCAAGTACAGCAGAAAGTGCTGCAGTTTCTTTGTTTTTATTAGCCATACCTATTGCAACTCCTACTGCAAATAGTAAAGGTAAGTTAGCAAATACAAATAATCCGATGTTAAAAAATAGTTGCATTAAATAATTTAGTGGCATTCCAGGTGCAAGAAAAGTAAGGTTGTATGTATCTATTAATACAGGATTAGTAAATGATCCACCTATTCCTAATAATATACCTGCCATTGGTAATACAGCTATAGGCAACATAAATGCTCTACCTATTTTCTGTAAAATTGAAAAAAAGTTATTTTTCATTTTTTGTCATCCTTTCTTTATTGTTGTATATAAATTAGTATATAATGATAAGAAAATTTAGTCAATAATTTAGATATTGACTAAATATGTTCGGGGAAAATTATTTATGGACTAATCTTTTATTATATCTTATTTAACTTTTTATATGAAATCTTCTATATTTTTAGAAAAAAATTATAAAAATATCAAATCTTAATTCTATTTTAAAACTTATACTATGTTTAGAGGATTTATTTTATTTGTTTATAGTATTTTAACTATTTTAAGTTCTTTACAAATTAATTTGGAATTATCTTTTAATTCTTGACAGATTTATAATATAAGTGTGGTTGTGTTTGAAAAAACAATATTACTTAAGTGTAAAGAAATAATTGGAAATTATATTTCAGAATGTTATGATGACACGAATGTTACAAATAATACAAATTGTATTGTGGAATCTATAAATAAAAAATAGTTATATTAATTTAAAAATTGCTGTTAATGATTTTTCATTATACAGCAATTTTTTATAATCCTTCTAAGATAATCCAACAATATTTCCTTTTTCATCTATATCTATATGTTCAGCAGCTGGAAATTTAGGAAGACCAGGCATATCTAATATGTCTCCAGCCATTACTACTAAAAATCCTGCACCTGCTGAAACATTTATATCTGTAACTTTAAATACAAAATCTTTTGGTTTACCTAATAATTTTGGATCATCAGATATTGAAGCAGCAGTTTTAGACATACAAATAGGTAAATTTGCAAATCCCTTTTTGGTAAATAATTTTATTTTTTCTGAGGCAAGTTCAGAATATTCTATATCACTTGCACCGTATATTTCTTTACATATAATCTCAATTTTTTCTTCTATACTTTTATCTAAGCTATAAAGATGTTCAAATACTGAATTTACACTTTCTGAAGGTATTTCTTCAACATAATCTAATACTTCAACTATTTCTTTTACTAGATCTTCAGCACCTATTCCACCCTTTGAATGTATATCTATAGGTACTGCTACAATGCCTTTAGTTAAAGTGAAATCTTTTATTATTTTTATTTCTTCTGCTGTATCATCAGTAAATTTGTTAATAGCTACTGTTATAGGTAAGTTGAATTTTTTAAGGTTTTCTATATGTTTATCTAAATTTTCTAATCCTTCTTCAAGATTTCCATTTCCGTGATGTTTTAAAGCCCTTACAGTTGCAACTAATACAACCATATCAGGAGTTATAGATGCTTTTCTACATTTAATATCAAAGAATTTTTCAGCCCCTAAATCAGCAGCAAATCCAGCTTCAGTTACAGTATAATCTGAAAGTTTTAAAGCTAGTTTTGTCGCAAGTACTGAATTGCAACCATGTGCAATATTTGCAAATGGACCACCATGTATTATTACTGGAGTATTTTCAGTAGTTTGTACTAAGTTTGGTTTTATAGCCTCTTTTAACAATACTGCAGCAGATCCATGTACCTTTAAATCTCTTGCATATATGAAATCTCCATGTATGTTTTTAGCTATAATAATATTTCCTATTTTTTCTTTTAAATCATGTAAATTTTCAGCAAGGCATAATATAGCCATGATTTCACTTGCAACTGTTATTTTAAAAGAAGCCTCACGTATAGGACCATTAATTTTACCACCTTTACCTACAGTGATATTTCTAAGAGCCCTATCATTCATATCTAATACTCTTTTAAAATATATGTTATCTAAATCTAGTTCTAATTCATTTCCTCTGTTTAAATGATTATCTATCATAGCTGCTATTAAATTATTAGCAGATGTAATAGCATGAAAATCACCTGTAAAGTGTAGGTTTATATCTTCCATAGGTAATACTTGTGAATAACCTCCACCAGTAGCTCCACCTTTAAGACCAAATACAGGACCAAGAGATGGTTCTCTTAATGCTGCTATTGAAGAATAACCTAATTTATTAAACCCTTGTGTTAGACCAACAGAAACTGTGGTTTTCCCTTCTCCGTATGGAGTAGGTGTTATAGCTGTAACTAAAATTAATTTACCATTAGCCTTAGATTCTAATCTTTTAAGGATATCTAAATTTAATTTAGCCTTATATTTTCCATAAAATTCTATGTCATTTTCTACACCTATTTTTTTTGCGATTTCTTCAATAGGAAGTAATTTTGAATTTTGTGCAATTTCTATATCTGTCATTTGAACACCACCTTATTTAATTTTCCTAATTCTATCATATTTATTTTAAAAAGTCTAATTTGAAAATAGTCTTTTGTGGTTTGATTTTATGTATAGTTTATGTTAAAATAAATGTGGTAGCATAAGGGGGAAAAGTGAGGGAAATTGATTTACTTGAGAATTTAATTAGCTTGGTTGAAAATAGAAAAAAAGCAAAAATTCAAGCAAGTGAAATTATTGAAAAATATGGAAGTATTTCTAATGTTTTAAGAGAAGATTTTAAGGTTTTTGAAAATATGAATATTTTATCTAAAAAAACTTTAGAAATTTTAAAAAATATTAATTTGATATATAAGCATATGTTATTTAATGAATGCTTTGGTGAAGAAAAAAGAATTAGCTGTTTTGAAGATTTAATGAAATATTTAAAATTTCAATATGTGGATATGGAAAGGGAAGTATTTAAAGTCCTATATTTTAACACCAAAAACATTTTAATTAAAGATGAAGATATTTTTTATGGTACCATAGATAGAAGTATAGTATATATTAGAGAAATAATTAAAAATATATTGAAGTATAATGCAAAGTCAATTATTGTAGTTCATAATCATCCTAGTGGGAATTTAGAACCATCTAATGATGATAGATGTTTGACTAGAAATATGTTAAAAGTTTTAAAATTCATAGATGTAAGATTATCTGATCATATTATTATTTCAAATAAAGGATATTATAGTTTTTTTGAAAATGGACAAATTTAAGAAAGAGGTTAAAATGAATATTGTTAATATTAGATTTAGAAAGACAAAAAAAGTTTACCCTTTTTATATAGAAAAAGTTAATGAGTATAATAAAGGGGACTATGTAATAGTTGAAACTATTAGAGGAGATCAAATAGGTGTAGTATTAGGAGAAAATAAGTTAAATAATGTTAATTTTGAATTAGAAGAAGACGATTTGAAAATAAGGAAGGTTAAAAGAAAATTAACAGATAAAGAAATAGGAGAATTAGATATTTTAGATGAGAAGGCTAAAGAAGCCTATTTTATATGTAAAGAAATAGTAAAAAGAGTATTGCCTGAAATGAATTTAGTTATAGGGGAATATATGTTTGGTGGAGAAAAGTTAATATTTTACTTCACTGCTGATGGAAGATTAGATTTTAGGGATTTAGTTAAGGAAGTAAATAAGGCATTTAACAAAAGAGTAGAATTTTATCAGATTAAGTATAATGATGAGGGTAGAATCCTTAATGCCTTTGGGAAATATGGACGTGAAATATACTGGTAATATGACACACTATTTAGAAAGTGTGAACTTAAAATTAAATTGTGGTCAAGGGGCATTAAATATTACTACAGATGCCTTAGATCTAATAGAATTTATTAAAGATAATTTAGTTAATATAAATGAAAGTGGAAATGTTCTTGATATAGGTGCTGGAATAGGAACACTTACTTTTATGTTATATAAACATAAAAATTTCACAGAATTTCATGCAGTTGAAATACAAAAAAAAGTGTATGATATATTACTTTCTAATATTTCTTTAAATAATATGTCGGTTAAGGCATATAATGTGGATATAAAAGAATTTTATGTACCATTTAAATTTAAATACATAATATCAAATCCACCATTTTATAAAACTAATAGTGGATATATGCCAAAAGATGAAATTATGAAAATTTCAAAATTTGAAGTTTGTTTAAAAATATCAGATTTACTTGATGTTGTAAATAATTTATTAGATGATGGTGGATATTTTTTCTTAATACTTCCTATTGAAAGAGATGATGAATTAAGAAAGTATAGTAGATTTATTATTGAAAATTTTAAAAAACATTCAAGAGGTAAAAAGATTTTCATAAGTTATCTTTTAAGAAAGGCTAGAAATGATTAATGAATATGGGGAATTAGTAGAAGTTTTAATGGATGATAGAATTAAGGTTGAGAGAATAACATCTAATTCTAATACAACAGACATTATGATTTCTGATATAGATGAATATGTATATATTCTTGAGGGTTCTGCAATACTTTTAATAGATGATAAAGAGATTTTGTTATATAAAGATTCAGGATTTTTTATACCTAAAAATACAGAACATAAAGTGGCATACACTAGTTTTAATTGTAAGTGGTTGTGTATTTTTTTAAAGGAGTAGTATGATAGTAGGATTAACAGGATCTATAGGAGTAGGAAAAAGTAAAATATTCGGTTTTATTAAAGATATAATGAAAGATGAGGCTAAATATGTAGATGCAGATTTAATAACATCTGAATTATACAATGTTGAATCTGTAAAAGAAAAGCTTTATTCTATGTTTGGAACATATGAGAAAAATAAGTTATCTAAGATAGTATTTTCAGATTTAAAGAAACTTTCTATGCTTAATGAATATATGCATAAAATAATTATTGAAAAATTAAAAAACGAGATTTTAAGTTGTGACAAAAAATATATGTTTTTAGATGTACCCTTAATATATGAACTAAACCTTGAGTATCTTTTTGATAAGATAATAGTTGTATATACTCCTAAAAACATTCAGATTGAAAGAATAATGAGAAGAAATAATCTATCATATGAGGAGACTGTTTCACGTATAGAAAAACAAATAGATATAGAAATAAAAAAAGAAAAAGCAGATTATATAATAGATAATTCAGGGAACATAGAAATAAGTTATGTAAACACTTTAGATGTTTTAATGAAATTAAGAAAAGAGGTAACAAATGGAAATAAAGAGTGCTGAATATTCAAGAAGTTGTATTAAAATTTCAGATTATCCTGAAAAAATGAATAATACAGAAATTGCATTTGTGGGTAGATCTAATGTAGGTAAGTCATCTTTAATAAATACCATAGTTAAAAGAAAAAATTTAGCCAGAACAAGTAAAACTCCTGGTAGAACTAAACTAGTGAATTTTTTTTTAATAAATAAAGATAGATATTTTGTTGATCTTCCTGGCTATGGATTTGCTAAGGTACCAGCAAATATTAAAAAAAATTGGGGAAATATAATATCAGAGTATTTAAATTCTGAAAGAAAAAAAGTAGTTTTTGTTCTGTTAGATATTAGACGTATACCTAGTGGAGAAGATATAGAAATGCTTAAGTATCTAGAGTATTATAATATAGAATATTATATAATATTTACTAAATGTGATAAATTATCAAATAATGAAAAATTTAAGCAATTAAAGGAAATTAAGAAAAAATTAGAGTTTAATAATGAAGATGTATTTTTTCATTCATCATTAAAGAATACTGGGACAGTTGAAATACTAGATTTTATTGACAAATTATAAGGAGTGATAGAAATGATGTTATTGGTAATTTTAGGATTGGTTGTTTTAATATTTTTATGGGCTATGGGTGTGTATAATAACTATATTAGTTTAGATACAGAAAATCAAACAGCATTTAGTAATATAGGGACGTTTCTACAAAAAAGATTAGATTTAATACCTAATTTAGTTGAAACAGTCAAAGGATATGCTAAACATGAAAACACTACTTTACAAAATGTTATTGAAGCAAGAAGTAGAATGCTTAAACTTGATTTAAATGATATTAATAATTTAGAAGTAATTAGAAAAATGGAAAATGAATTAACAAAAACTTTAAAATCTATTATGGCTTTAAGTGAATCATATCCAGATCTTAAAGCAAATGTTAGTTTTTTAGAATTACAAAAATCATTAACTGATATTGAAAATCAAATAGAGGGTGCAAGAAGATACTATAACGCTACTGTTGGAGAGTTAAATAGTTTTGTTAGAAAATTTCCAACTATGTTACTTGCAGGTATATTTAAATTTAGAAATGCTGAATACTTTAAAGAAGATGTTGAAGCTAAAAGTGCACCAAAAGTGAGTTTTTAATATGAAAAAAATATTATTTTTTCTCTATTTTTTAATTTCTATATTTACTTTTTCTTTTGAGAGTATATCTAATTTTGAAATGGATATATTAGTTAATCCAAATGGAGTATTAGATATAACGGAAAGAATAACATATATTACAGATATTGAAATGAAAAGAGGAATTTATAGAATAATTCCTTTTAAATATGATAATGGGTCATACTTAAAATTTGAAGATAGAATTAAAATAGAGGATTTTAATGTTAAATATATAGACTTTGATAATGAAGTAGGACTACATAGTGAGATAGATGAAAATGTTATATCTTATAGACTTGGAAAGAAAAATGTATATTTACCAAGTAATAAGAATATTAATTATGAGATTAAATATAAGGTATATAATGTTATAAGAAGTAAGGGTAATATTAATCAAATATATTTCAATGCTTTAGGAAATTATTGGAATATGCCTGTTGAAAAATTTAAATTAACTATTACAGGAATTAAAGGAAATATCGAAGTATTTACAGGGTATGTTGGTGAGACTAATAAAGATTATCAAATAACTGAATTAGAAAAAGGTTATGAAATTAATACTGTTCGTGTAAGTAATACAGGAGAAGGACTATCATTTTTACTAAATTCAGATAGTTTTGAATACTCAAGTTTTGATTTATGGTATAATAGAGCTAAGGCTTACCCTTTAATAATAGTCGTATTATTAACTATTTTACCTATTATGCTACTTAATATTTCTATATTTAAATTTAAAAAAAGAAATAAATTTAATAAAGCAATAATGGTAGAATATCTTGTTCCTGATATTTCGGCTTTAATAGCTAAAAGAATGGTAAGAAGAAATACATATTCTACTGACTTTTTAGTAGTATTATTCATGTTAATGCAAAAAGGAATAATTAAATTAAGAGAAAAAAATCCTGAACATGATTTTGATGAGGAATATGTAGTTAGATTTGGTGATAAGATTAAATCTAAAAGAAAAGATTTTAATGATTACGTTGAAAAACAATATTATGTTGACATGAATGTATATGAGTGTATGCAAGACATTTTGTATAAAGAAGAAAATATATTTTTAAATAGGACTATACTTTATAAAAATGATATATTTAAATCAAAAAAAACTATAGCATTGGTTGAAGATGATTTAAAACAATATTTTGATGAGAAATACTATACTGAATATGAAATATCAGTATTAAAATATTTAAATATTATATTAATTATGTCTTTTTTTGTAATAGGAAGTATAGTAGTATTTATTGGAAAGAATGTTTTTTCAGAAATACAAATGTTATTAGTATTAGGAGCAATGTTTTTTATTACATTTATGAATGCTATAACAGTTAAAAGATATACTAAAATTTATGAAAAAAATTATACAAAAGTAAAAGGATTTGAGAAATTTTTACAAAAAACAGAAGTAGAAAAACTTAAACATTTTAAAACAGAAGAAGAGGTAATAGCATATTTTAAACAAATTCTTCCATTTGCTATAGCATTTGGATTACAGAATCAATATTTAAAAATGTTAGATAATGTAGTTTCTAGACTATTATTAGATATTGAAAAAATACATGATAACTTATATTATTCTCATATTGTTAATATTATGTACTATAATAGAATAATAAATAAAAGTATAGAAACAGAAATTAATAACAACAATAGTTATGGTGGAAATTCAAAATTTTCAGGAGGATTTTCTTCTTCAGGTTCATCAGGTGGTGGATTTGGAGGAGGAGGGGGAAGAAGTTGGTAATAAAATTGGAGGCATTTAGAAATATTTGCCTCCTTTTTATAATCTAAGTAATGTTGACAAAATATATGGGGG
>NZ_LKKV01000105.1:0-5555 GCF_001902585.1 Streptobacillus notomytis
ATGGTAGGGAGAGGAGAATTAATGAAAAAAATATTTTTATTAACCCTAATAGCTATATCTAATACTTTATTATCTTCTGAATTATTTGATTTTAAAAATTCTAGAAAAGTAAAAGTAGAATTAGAAGGTGTTATTCAAGGTAATACCTTTACAGGAGGTCATGTAGGATTTAAAAATGAATTTAGTGGTTCAGTAAAATTATATGAATTTTTAAAATTATCAGGTGGTTTAGGATTTGGAACAGATGATGCATTAAAAAAAATAGAAATTAAACCTTCAGATACATACTTAGGGTTAGGATTAGATTTTAAAGAATTTGGTAATTTGGAATTAAAGATAAATCAAGAAAAAAGTTTAGGTTTAAAATATGAGTACTCTAATAAATGGAAACATTTAGATTTTAATGTAAAGGGAAGTTATAATTCATTTTATGCATGGCATTGGGGACAACAACCAGGGCAAAGAGAACATAGATATGAATTAGATACTAAATTAAAATATGATATAGGAAGAAATTTTACATTAGTTAGTGATTTAGATTTATATTTATCTATGTGGTATTCAGGAAAAGGGAAAAGATCTGTACCTTATGGTTTAACAGTTGGAGCAGGAATAGATTATAGTAACAGTATATTATCAGGAAGAGATTATAAGGATAATATAACATCTGGAGTATATATAAATCATTATCACAAAAGAAATCAAGATTTTCCTGATGAAGATGGTTATGAAACTTATTCAGGATATCATAAAGGTTTCTTATTTAAAGCGTATGTAGGATATGAATTTGAAAAACAATTGGGTGAAAATGGAATGATAAGCATTCTTGGTAAATTAACAGGAGATGTAGATAATCAATACTTTAGTAGAAAAGAAGAACTTGATTATAATGGAGCTAAAAAATTATATCATATAGGATATAATTTAGAGAATAGAACTCATTTACATTTATATCCTCAAATAAAGCTAGGTTATAAATTTAATGATAATTTTTCTGTTTATGTTGATTATAGTAGTGTTATTAGTTTTAGTAAAATAGGTACATATGCTGGTATGAGAAATAAATTAAGAACAGGAGTGAAATATACATGGGAAAAATAAATATTAATAATAAGACAATATTGGGTATATTAGCTTTAAGTTCATTATCAAGTTTATCTACAACTATGTATGTTAAAAATAATTCAGAATTAAAATTAGAGCATAAGGATTCTAAATTTGAATATAGAGCTGTTAATACATTAAGTACAGGAGCCTTAGTAGGAAGAAATAAGGAAGTATTTATATACTTAGGTGGAGAAATAGAAAAAACAAAAGTATATGATGGTAAAGTAAATATAGGATTAGGATTTAAGAAAAATCTTAATGAACATATAGAATTAACATTAAATGGAGGATTTCAATATATGGATGGAATGGAAGACTCTATAAAAGAAGGATTAAAATTAAGAGGTTTATGGGACAGTAAATATGATGAAGATGAGAGGGCAAGAAAAGACTTTTATCATTCACAAGGATTAAGATTGAAAGGTAGTCAAATATTAGTTTCAGGAGTAGTAGATTTAAATTATAATACAACTATATCAAAAATAGGTACGATATATACTTCTGAAACTCTTAATAGTGGTACAGGAAGACTTGAAAATTTTTTAAATTTAAATCAGAAAATTGGTAAATCTAGTTCATTAGAATTAAATTTAAATCATAAATTAAAAACAGATATATATAAAAGATTAGGAAGATTAAAAGGAGATATTAAATTATCAACGAAATTAGGAAATTTAGAAATAATAGGTAAGGGACATACATATTTAGGAACTATATTAATAAGTGATAGAAATCAAATATTTGGTGGAGAATTTGGTTTAATTTATAATAAAGATAATTTTAATTTAAAAAATATATTAAAACATGATGTAGAACTTGATTATAGTAAAAATTGGAGAAATACAGCTGTAAATGGAGCATTACCAAGAAATGATGTAACAAATAGTTTATTACATAAACAAGAAATAATATTTGATTTAGGATATAAGGGAAATATAGTTGAATTTAGTACAAAAAATAATGTAAAAGGTAAAATATTTACAGATATTTCAAGTGGAATTAAATTAAACACTGAAAAATATAAAAAAGATAATAAGAATAAAAATAAAGATTTTACTGTATTATCAGCATATACAGAAAATGAATTAAAAGCTAAATCTAGTGATTTTGAACTAAAATTAGAATCTAGATATAGATATAACATGGATATTGATGATAAAAAAAATATGATGCATAATCATTTAGGTTTAGCAGGATTTGGTATAACATATGATAAAAAATCAGAAGTTATAGAGACTAAACATAATTTTTCTGCAAACTATGTATTAGGATATTTAGATAAAAAGAAATTTTCTATATTAAATTTATGGACTGATAATGATATGAATTATAGAGTTAGTGATAAACTTAAATTAATAGGAGAATTAAACTTAACTAGTTCAAATAGACTTAAAATATTTGATAATAAAGAAACAGAAGTATTAGGATTAGGGGATGCTAAAGCTAGAGTAGAATATAAGGTAACAGATAGATTAGAATTAAGAAATGAAATAGGAGCAAATGCGATATTGTTATTTAGTCATAAAAATGAAAATTCCCAAGATAGTAATAATGATATATCAAACTATATAAAAACTTTATTATTACATACTCAATATCAATATAAAGTCTATAATGAAAACACTCTTTTATATAAAATTAGAGATGGTGTAAAAATAATTGGTAAATTAAAGAATTCATATTTAAATGGATATGATTCAGAAAAATTATATTCATCACTAAGAGATATTAAAAGAAAGCAATTAGGGGAAAATGGAATAATTGATATTAGTAAAAAAGATAGAGATAAAATAAGTGAAGAAAAAGAAAAATATGGTAAAGATAATTTAACAAAGATAATAATTAATCCTAGTATAGAGATGGAGTTAAAATTTTTAGAAAATAGATTGACTATGATACCAAAAGTAGGTGTTATGTTAAATGTATCTAATAAGGATAATGATAATACATTCAAGTATAATAATACAATTGCTAAGGTTGAATTAAATATAGATTATAAATGGTAAATAAGGAATATGTTGTTTTGAAATAGTAAGACCAAAGAGAAGAAAGACCGACTTTTTTAAGTAGGTCTTTCTTTTGATAGAAACTGTAATGAAAATATTAATTATATATATTTTTTAGTGGAGAAAAAAACTTCTAAACTAGTAAGATTATACAAAATAAGAAAGTTAAAAATAGAAATAATATAAGAAATTATTTAATTAGATAAGAAAGAGTAGAGAAAAAATCTCAATTTAAATATAAAAATATGAATTTATTGGAGTTTTATATATAAACTTCAATTTTTTTATTTAAAAGAAAAATTTTCATAAATTTTAAAAATTCTTTTTTCTATTTTGAATTGTTAAACACCCTATAAAATTAAGCTTATACGATCAAGTACATTTTCATACAAACCCAAGCAAAGTAGATCAATCTAAAGACCTATACAATGTCTTCTTAGCAAATGTAATATTAGGGTATAAGAATGTAAATGGAAGATACAGTAATGAGATAAATGTAGATGCTAAGTATGGGTTAGATGCAATATTTAAACAAGGCAATGCCTCTCAAATAATCAATGCACAAGGCCTATATCAAGCCTTAAGTATAGACTTTGGAGGAAAGAGTAGATTTAAGGCAAGAGAAGATGTAGAGATAGAACTATCAATAGATAATGAGTATAATTTAAATGGATTAAATAAGGATGTATATGGAGTATATGTAGATTATATAAAAGATAGTTCAGGGTATAAAGAAAGTATTCATAAGTATGCAGAGAAATATGGAATAAGTAAACAGGCTGATTTAAGAAAAGACAAAAATAAGATAAAAGACTTAACAGGAGGAAAATTAGCAACAAAAACAGATTTAGATAAGGTAATACATTCATTAACAGTAAAGCCAAAGCTATCAACAAAATTTAGTTATGTAAATGGAAGATTAAAAGTAAATCCATGGATAGGGGCAGAGTTTAACTTGGAGAATAAACCAACTAATAATGGTGCTGTTTCTAGTGCTTCTAATACTCCTGAAAACAAAGTCTTTGTTTTAAGAAAGGCTGTATTTCATTAGGGGAAACAAATAACATATGAAAAAGTAAATAATGCTGCTTCGGGTTCAAGTTCTAATACTGGAACTAGGAATGAGATGCAAGAGCTTTGGAGTCAAAATGATGTTACTAACAAAATTGGTGCTAAAGGTGAATTAGATGTCTTTATGCACAAAAATAAAGAAGTCTTCGCTTTCATTGGTACTGATTTAATTGCTACTAAAGAAAAAGATAAAGATATGACTTTAGGAAAGAATACTCCTTATCACTTTTGTCTAAGATGGAATGCTATTTTTATTTGAGGATAATAAGAAATGTACTGGTAGTTAAGTATAATGTATGATGTGAGCCTATATAATAAATCAATAAATAAAAAGGGTGAAATTAAAACACTCTCACCTTTTACTGACATGCACATATATATAAATTGAAAGAAGAAATAAGTGTAAATTAGAATTAAATCATAGAAGATTTAATTTATAGATTTTTTTCACATTCTCATTTTTAAATAAAAAATAATGCACTCTCATTTGAATGTACATTATTTTTTATCTTTTATATGAAATTTTTCTTTTTTTGTTTTGTATCCATAAACATAATCTAAATTAATATTTTCCATTGATTTGAATACTTTTTGTTTTAATCCTGGATTATTAGACTCTAAATTTTCTAGCATATTTTTAATTTCTCTTCTTTTACTTGATGTTTTTCCAGCTTCAATAACACAACCACAGTTCATGGCTCTAATACCATTTTTCTTAGTAAATTTAATAATATCTTCTTCATGTATATTCACCATAGGTCTTATTAAAGTTAAATTACCTGATGTTGAGGGCATCTTAGGTAACATGGTTTTTAAAGTACCACCATAAAAAAGATTGATTAATGTAGTTTCTATAACATCATCAAAATGATGACCTAGTGCTAATTTATTATAGCCCATTTTTTCTATATTTTTATAAAGTATTCCTCTTCTCATTTTTGCACATAAAAAGCAAGGATATTCATTTGCCATTTCATTAGCAACTTTCCATATGTTTGTATCTATTATATCACAATCTATATTTAATTCTTGTAGATTAAATTTAAAATGTTCTAAATCTTCTTTTCTAAATCCTGGATTTAAACTTATAGCTTTAAACTCAAAATTAAATCTTTTATCTTTTTTTAATTCTTGAAATAATTTAACAAGTAATAAAGAATCTTTACCTCCAGAAACAGCTATAGCTATTTTATCGCCATTTTCTACCAAATTGTATTCAAGTATTGCTCCTAAAAACTTTATATATATATCTTTTCTAAATATTGTTCTAATACTTTCTTCTATTTCCTTAACTGGTTTAAGAGGACCATCAGGTATAATAGCATTACAACTTAAATTAATCATTATTAAACTCCTAAAATAAATATACAT
>NZ_LKKV01000106.1:0-9516 GCF_001902585.1 Streptobacillus notomytis
TAAAAGTCCTGTATCAACAAAAACACAAATTAATTGATCCCCTATAGCCTTATTAATCAATACCGCTGCAACTGATGAATCTACCCCTCCAGAAAGTCCAAGCATTACCTTTTTATCCCTTACAGTTTCTCTAATTTTCCTTATTTTTTCTTCTATAAAATTAGTTATTACAAAATTTTTTTCTGCCTTACATATACTAAAAATAAAGAGAAATTCTGATAAAAATTAGAAACACCTATTGGCATTTAATATATAAATTATTATACTAATATATATCGCAAGTTCAAATAAACAAGAGAGGAGGAAAAATATGAGAAAAATGTATGTTGATGCTGAAGAAGTCAGCAAAGATTGGGGAGTTTCAAAACCTAAGGCATACAAAATGATAAAAGAATTAAACGAGAGAATGTTAAAAGATAATCCAAACCTGATAGTGATTGCAGGCAAGGTTAATCGAAAATTTTATGAAGAAAACTGTTATGGACAAGCGAAAGAAGTGTAGGAGGTGGTGATGTGTCAGCAAGCAAGGATAAAGAAAGAGGTACCTGGAAAATTTATTTGAGATATGTTGATTGGCAAGGAGTAAAACAAATTCATACAAAACGTGGATTCGCTACAAAGAGAGAGGTATTGGAATATGAAAGGGAGTTTTTAGCAAGTAAGTCGAGAGATTTGAACATGTTATTTGAATCCTTTGTTGAAATCTATTTGAGTGATTTAAAGCCGAGAATTAAATATAACACATATTTGACTAAAGTTCATATTATAGAAAAGAAAATAATCCCGTATTTTGCTAAGAAATCCATATCTGAAATAACAGCTCCGGATATTTTACAGTAGCAGAATGAATTGCTTAAAAAGTCTGATGGTGAAGGAAAGTCATATTCTCAAACATATTTGAGAACGATTCAAAATTGACTAAATGCTATTCTTAACCATGCAAATAAATATTACGGATTAACAAGCAACCCTGCTCATAAAACAACTAAAATGGGAAAATCAAAAGCACAGGAAATGTTGTTTTGGACGAAAGAAGAGTATGAAAAGTTTTCTGAAAGTATAAAAAGTAAGCCAGTTTCATATTATGCTTTTGAAATTCTTTATTGGTGCGGCATTAGAGAAGGTGAATTATTGGCGTTGTCAAAAGATGACTTTGATCTGGAGAAGAAAACTTTAACTATCAGTAAATCATTTCAAAGGTTAAAAGGAAAAGATTATATTACAAGTCCAAAGACAGAAAAAAGTAATAGAACAATTCAATTACCACAATTTTTATGTGATGAAATTTCAGATTTCTTCGGAATGCATTATAATCTGGATTCAAAGGCGAGGCTATTTAACTTTACAAAATCATATTTACATCATGAAATGGATAGAGGCTGTAAATTATCAGGAGTGAAAAGAATTAGAGTTCATGATTTAAGATATTATCATGTTGCGTATCTGATAGAGCAAGGTTTTTCTCCTGTGGTGATTGCAGAAAGATTAGGGCATGAAAGTATCTCAATAACCTTAAATTACGCACATTTGTATCCATCCAAACAGTTAGAAATCGTTCAGATTATAGAGAAAGAAAGGAATTAAGTTTAGACAAGATGAGTAAGATATTTAAAAGAGAAAGTCTACAGAGAAAAGGTAGAAAACTGAAAGTCGATAACAACAGAAAAAGAAATATTATAGTGAATTTCAGAATGTCACCTGAAGAGAAAAGTTTATTGGAAGAGAAAATAGCATTATCAGGATTAAATAAACAGGACTATATGATTAAAATCAGCTTAAATCATAGGGTTGAGGTATTTGGAAATATAAGAGTGTTTGATGAGCTGAAAACAAAACTGACAATGCTTGAAGAGTATTTTGAAAATGTTAATTTGGACTGCGATATTGATGAAAATAAGCTTGAACTTTTGGCGTATATTCTGGAAATGTTTGAAACGGTGAACAGAAATAAAAATGACTCTACCTACGGCAATAGATAGAGCCAAGAAGCAACCTGATGAGATTGCAACTCTTAAAAATATTTTATCAGGTTGTACTTCTATCATCAACAAAAATATGGAGGTAAAAATGATAAACAAAGTAAAATATATTAACAATATTCCGCAGGAGTTAAAAGAATGTAAACAATAGTTATGGTTTAAGATTTATCATAACAAAGACAAAAATGGGAGTATAAAAACTATAAAAATCCCAATCAGTCCAATCACTTGTGAATCAAAAGAGTGGAATAAAGGAGAAAACTGGACAGGTTTTGAAACAGCCTTAGAAGGACTAGAAAGAAGTGGTTGTGATGGACTATCGTTTGTTTTAACTGAAGATGATCCTTATGTCTGCATTAATTTAGACAATGTAAAAGAAAATTTTGAAAACGTGAAAGACATCGTGAGTGATTTTGCAGAGACTTATAAGAAAACATCTATATCGGAAAATGGATTGCATATCTTTGCAAAGGGGTCAATTCCAAAGAATATAAATAATCAAATAGACCACTTTGAAATGTATAAGTCAAATAAGTGCATTGCCATGACAGGTAATGTAGTAGGAGATTGTAAAGAAATACAGGATAAGCACTATACATTGAATATCTATTATAAAAAGTATGCCCTTAAAGAAACGATTAGAGAGCAAATTGAATACTATAAAAGCATAGATAGTGATGTTCCGGATATTGAAGGAATTTTAAAGACAATCTATATGACTAATCGCAAAGGCAGAGAGCTTTTTAGAGGCGAGTATTCCACAGGTGATTCAAGTAAAGACGATTTTCAATTGCTTCTTATCTTAAACAGCTTTACATATGGAAATGCAGATTTAATGCTTGAGATCTTCCTGAAATCAGCATTGAATCGAATGGGTGATATGAGTAAGAGAAGAACTGAGGCAGCATATATTAAATACTTAAACCAGAGTATTCAGAAGGCACAGGAAGTCGGTGGAATGAATTATTGGGATTATAACTATCACAGAAAAACAAGGGAGGTAGTTCGTTGAAAGCATATACGATAGATACTGAGTTTGATGCCTCTGATAAGTATATTGTTGATAACATTATTGCAAGAAAAAGTATTACATTGATTGTAGCTTCACCTAAAAAAGGTAAGACGGCATTAGGGCTTAATCTTGGTATATGTATAAATGAAGGAATTGATTTTCTTGAAAACAATGTACGAAAAACAAAGGTCGTTTACTATTGCAACGAACCATCCGGAAGACTAATTCAGGAAAGAATTAAAAGATTAGATATACATTGTTCAAATACTATGAAATTCTACGAAGGCACAAGTTATGTAGATTTTGATGAGTTTGAAAGAATAGTTAAAGAAGATACTAATTTAGGTTATGAAGTTTTCATTGTAGATACTTTTTCTAAAATCAAATACGACAGAAAATATAATGCCAATGATTACGATGATACTTATGAAGTAATGGCAAAATACTACCATCTGATAGACAAATATGGCTGTACTTTTATCATGATGTATCATACTAAGAAAGATTCATCTGTTAAAAGTGTAAGCGAAAAGGTTATAGGTTCTCAAGCATTATCCGGTTCAGTAGACACTATAATAGCTATAAATAAATCATTGGAATTTGATACGGAATTTAGCTTAGATGTAACCAGTAGGCTTTTTGAATCAAGGATATATCAAGTAAAAATTCATTCATCGAAAAAAATATTGGAGCTTGATAAAGTGGACCCGATTGAAATGCTGGAACCGTCCATTCAAAGATTAGTTCAACTTATGCCTAAATTAAAAGAAATAGATGGAACAATAGTTGATATTTGCTCAAAGATAAAATTAGAGATAGAAAGTCCGCAACAATTCGGGAAAACTTTAAGCCGTAATAAGGATATTCTCAAGAAAAATGGAATCAGCATTACCATGAAGCGAGGTAAAAACAATAACAATTACCAAGTTAAATATGATTCGGAGGATGTAATTTACTAAAATGCCGTTCAAACCGTTCGTACCGTTTGATGTTTTGTATATAAAAGAATGTCGTGCGGTATGAACGGTGTAAACGGTAAATTAAGAATTTACATTTATTTTTTCTGTGCAAGTTAAAGACTAATTTATAAAAATCATGAATTACATGTTGATAGCAAGCATATACTTTTTGACCACACTCAAAAAGTAGGCTTGAAATTTGATAACTCAAATTTGAAATATTTAGGGAGAACCCTAAGACCCCGAAAAAGAAAGGAGATGTAAAAAATGTCAAAGACAGTTAATCGTAAAAACAACTGTACTGTTCATTTTATGGTGAACGAAGAAGAGATGAAAGAATTAAATCGAAGATTTGCATTAACAAATTTTAAGAATAAACGAAAATTTTATAGAGATGCTATATTTAAAAACAAGATTATCAGTATTGATATATCAGGAGCTTTTAGAAAAGAATTAAGAGAATTATCTTCTCTTGTAAGTAGAAATTCAGCAAACTTAAATCAAATAACAAAGCATATAAACAGTACAGGAGTAATTTACAAAAAAGATATTGAATTAATCTATTCTGGATTAGAACTAGAGTTGTCATTTCTTGCAGAATTTAGAGAAAAAGTTTCCGATTATATCATCAACAAGGTAATAAGTTGATGGCAGTTACAAAGATACATCCCATTAAAACAACACTTAAAAAAGCCATAGACTATATTTGCAATGGCGATAAAACCGATAATGAAATCTATGTTACAACCAACCTTTGCAGCAGAAAAAATGCTCATAAGGAATTTGAACTTACCAAGAAACAGTTTAAGTCGAGGACAAAGACCATATCCACAATCACATAATTTTTAACTCCATAGATGTTGATGAGGGCAAAGTTTACCATTCCTACTATGGATCATATATGAATATTCGAAATCAGAGTGACAGGTTGTGCAAGGAACATAATTTATCGGTAATAGATGTTGAAACGCAAAAGGAAATCAACGAGATTAAGCGAAGAAAGTTCGTGAATTGGTATGACTGGAATGAAGATAAAAAAGGTAAAAGTTATAAATCAAGACTTCAATTTGATATGGATAGAGTAATTCAAAAAGCAATAAATTGGGAACATTTTCTTAAAATAATGGAACAATATGGATATGAAATTAAGTTTGGAAAGTATATTGCTTTCAAACAGAAAAATCAGCAGAGATTTACCAGAGCGAAAACTATAGGTGATAATTACACAGAATAAAAAATCAAAGAAAGAATCCGAAATAAAGATAAAGAAATAGGAGAATTTGTTGATAAAACCAAATATGGAAATCAGGATAGGGTAGTTCATACCAACATGCAAGTAGCATCCAAAATTCTGTTAAAAATAAGAGATAAAGGATTTAACTCTATGGAAGCATTGGAAAAAGGAATTCAAAAAATATTATTTCAAAAAAATGAATTGAAACAAGAATTTGATAAACTTTCATGGGAACAAAAGAGGATAAAGGAAGTGGTTAAGCATATTCAAATCTGTATCAGCAAAAGAGAGCATTATCAGGGTTATCGCAAATATCCGAATGATAAAATTTATATGATGATGAACCGAAAAGATATAGAAGTCTATCAGAAATCCTATGAGGAAATAGATATTTTTCTTAAGCAATTTCCGCATTTGAAAGATACTGTATTAGAAGGATTGAAGAAAAAATCAGTTAAAAATCTTTTTAGGAAATTAAACGAGCATTCTAAAGAATTGCAAGCTAAACAAGAGGAGATAATCAAGAAACATAATTCATTATTAAAACAGTATGATGAATTGCAGCATCTGAAAGTTAATATGAATGAGTATCTTGGTAGGGATAAAACAGAGAAAAAGGAATCAGTTATTGATAATATTGAAAAATATAAAATTGAAGAACATGCAAAATCAATTAATAAAAAGAGAAATTTAAGGGGAGTAGAAAGGTAATTTATGTAGTTGTGTACAGTGAGTTTTGACATGCTACTTATCACTGTTTCGTTCGAGAAAAAGGAATAAAATACTATAAAAAGTTATATTTTTATGTTATAATAAAAACGATATGATATTAAGATGGATAAGACTGGAGGATAATCATGTCAAAACTAAGCTATAAAAAATTATTTAAAAAATTGATAGATATAGAAATGAAAAATACTGAGCTTATGGATAAAGCAAAGGTGAGTAAAAGTACATTTTATAAAATAAAAAATGGTGAAAATGTTACTACTGATGTTTTGCTAAGAATATGCAATGTATTGGAATGTGATATTTCAGAGATTGTAGAATGTGTTAATGATTCTTCGGAGGAAATATAAGATGAATTTAGTTAGCTTGTTTTCGGGGGCTGGAGGATTAGACTTAGGTTTTGAAAGAGCAGGGTTTAATATAGTAGTAGCAAACGAATATGATAAAACGATTTGGGAAACATATGAAAAAAATTATAAAACGAAACTTATAAAAGGAGATATTTGTGGTATTCCTTCAGGTATGTTTCCTAAATGTGATGGTATTATAGGTGGACCGCCATGCCAATCATGGAGTGAGGCTGGTTCGTTAAAAGGAATAGAAGATCCTCGTGGACAATTATTTTATCAATATATACGTATTTTAAAGGATAAACAACCCAAATTTTTCCTTGCTGAAAATGTTAAAGGAATGATGGCTAAAAGGCATAATGATGCTGTTGAGAATATAGTTTCTCAATTTGAAGAAGCAGGATATGATGTTTTTATTCATTTGTTGAATGCAAGTGACTATGGTGTTCCACAAGATAGAAAAAGAGTTTTTTATGTAGGTTTTAGAAAGGATTTAAAGGTTAAATTTGAACCACCAAAACCTTATGAAACTAAATTAACTTTTAAAGATACAATTTTTGATTTGAAAGATTCTGCAATACCAGCATTAGAAAAAAATAAAACTAATGGAGATAATTGCAAAGTCTTGAATCATGAGTACTTCATTGGTGCATACTCACCTATTTTTATGAGTAGAAATAGAGTTAGGCAATGGGATGAACAGGCATTTACAGTTCAAGCTTCAGGAAGGCAATGTCAGCTACATCCTCAGGCACCAGTAATGCCTAAAGTAGAAAAAAACAAAAATATATTTGAACCAGGAAAAGAAGCACTTTATAGAAGACTAACGGTGCGAGAATGTGCAAGGATTCAAGGGTTTCCGGACGATTTTAAATTTTACTATACGAATCTAAATGATGCTTATAAAATGATCGGCAATGCTGTACCAGTAAATCTTGCGTATGAAATGGCTAAAGCAATTGTATCTGCTTTAGATAATTCAAGTGCAAATAGTAACCTATTAAAAACTGGGACAGATAATTAATTGGAGGTTAGTCATGAGCAATAAAAGTAATAATCAAGGAAGAGCATATGAATTTTCATACTTAATTACATTATTTGAAGAAATATCTAAAATAAGACCGGCAAAGATAGAAAAAAATAGTAGTTACTTTGCGGCAGAAAGAGCGTGGAATACTTTAATTGACTCTGAAAAAACAATATATAAAGTTAGTGCCTTGGCAGGAGTTAACACTATATTTGACCTTGAAGCTTTGATTTTATATGATGGGGATGATGAGCTTGAACTAAAAATTCAATCGGATGATAAAGGTAAGGAAGGCGATGTAAGAGATGTCTTGATTATCAGACGAGGGATTGAATGGGAAATAGGTTTAAGTGTTAAGCATAATCATTTTGCTGTTAAGCATAGTAGGCTGTCAGAGAACTTAGATTTTGGTAGAAAATGGTATAGGGTAGATTGTTCCGAACAATATTGGGAAGATATTAAGCCTATATTTGAATATCTTGATGTTGAGAAACAAAAGGGCTCTAAGTGGAGCGATTTACCTAATAAAGAAGATGATGTATATATTCCATTGTTAAATGCTTTCAAAGGTGAATTGGAAAGACAAAATCATTTGTTTGGAAAAGATATACCAAAACTTATGGTGGAGTACTTACTTGGAGAATTTGATTTTTATAAAGTTATTGGAATTGATAGTAAACGAACAACTCAAATTCAAAGTTACAATTTAAGAGGCACTTTAAATAAGCAGGGGAATAAGAAAAAGAGAAGCATTGAATTACCAATATCAACACTTCCAACACGAATTGTAAGTTTAGAATATAAATCAGGGAGTAAAAACACCTTGGAATTATATCTTGATGGTGGTTGGCAATTTAGTTTCAGAATTCATAATGCTTCGACTAAGGTTGAATCAAGTTTAAAGTTTGATATACAAATCATAGGTATGCCTGCAACTATTATATCGATAGATTGTAGATGGAAGTAGGAGCTTATTATGAAAGATATTATTGGAGAATTAAATAAATACCCGGAGGGATATTGGGATTTTAAAGGGAAAATTAAAACAGGGATACATAATATAGGAAAGTATCCTGCTACAATGGTTCCGGATATGCAATATGAGTTATTGAATATAATTGTAAAACAAATTAAAGATAATAATATTAAATTATTAGATCCATTTTGTGGTTCAGGAACCACTTTAGTAATTGCACAAGATTTAGGGATTGATTCAACAGGCATAGATATCAATCCTTATGCAACTTTATTATCATATGTAAAAACGAATGTATATAATCGTGAGAAGATGTTATCTGCAATTGCTAAAATAGAAAATAATTTAAATCAAGAGCAAAATTTTAAAGAGCATTACTTTTATAACATAGAAAAGTGGTTTAGAAAAGACATAATTCAGTCATTGAGTAAAATTAGACAATGTATCATTGCTGAGGAAGATGTAAGTATTAGAAAGTTTTTTTGGATTTGTTTATCGGAAACAATATTTAAATTTAGTAATGACAGAACAAGTACTTTTAAATTGCATATTTTACCTGAAGAAAAAATAAATCTTATACAGGATGATTGTATTGGATTTTTTATTGGTAAAGTTAAAGAAAATGCTAGTTTATTAAATTATGAAGAAAAAAACAGAGTGAAAATTATTTATGGTGATTGTTGTGAAGTTATGCAACATAAGCTAAATGAGAAGTTTAAAATCATCTGCACATCTCCTCCATATGGTGATAATTCTACAACGGTCACATATGGTCAAGCCTCAATTTTATCCCTGAAATGGATTGATAATAAAGATTTGTCGTGTGAACCATCTGTTTTAGAAACTTATTCTACAATAGATAAAATTAGCATTGGTGGAGAAAAAAGGGAAGCTTGTAATACAAAGGACATACAATTACTTAATGAATATTTAAATGAAATATCTGTAGATAAGAGGGGTAAAGTAATTAATTTTTTTGAAGATTATTATATTGCATTGAAATCCATGGAAAGTTGCTTAGCAAAAGATGGATATTTAATAATGACAGTAGGGAATCGAAGCGTAGATGCAATTATGCAACCATTAGATAATATAACGATAGAAATAGCGGATAAATTGGGATTACAAATGGTTTCTAAATTTAATAGAAATATATTATATAAAAAAACACCACTTACACTTTCTTCGGCAAAAAATGAAAAAATCGTAAAATCCATATCCGAAGAAACAATTTTAATATTCATAAAGTA